>JAZRYU010000038.1:0-2159 GCA_045600885.1 Prevotella sp. | reverse complement strand
ATTGCCAATCGCTATGATTCATGCCTTGACGATGTTCAGGATAAGGTTTACACACGAGATATTTTCAAACGTGACTAAGTTACAGCAAGAACTACTCGGGCTGATACGTACAGCATTGACGGGCGAGACCACAGACGGTTTCGCCCTTGATGCCATTAATTGGAGAGACCTCTTCAAGCTTGCAGCGAGGCAGGGCGTGAAGGGAATAGTGTGGACAGCCATACAAGATAATCCGCACATCTCGGAGCATCTTTCCACGGAAGAGAAACTGGAGTGGTGGGCACAGATGATGGCTACAGAGAAGAAACTTGGCGGCATGTTCAAAAAGTCGGCTGAGTTTGCCTTTCTGCTTTCGCCTATACCTTGTGTGGCTCTGAAGGGAATAGATTATGCTCGCTACTGGCCAAATCCTCGCCACAGGGAGTTTGGCGATCTTGACTGCTGGTGCGTAGATGAGTTTGAAGCATCTAACAAGCGCTCTGTAGAAATCGGGGCAAGTGTAGAATACGAAGATGGCGGCAAGCATACTCACACCCATTTCAAAGGGCTGACCATAGAGAATCATCAGTCCTTTACGGACAAGAGAATGAAGTCGGAATGTCTGGCAAACGATATTCTGTTGGAAACAATCGGTCGCGACTTCAAGGAAATAGAAGGCACAAGGCTGCTTTCGCCGAACGCAAACTTCACGGCACTGTTCATGACGGAGCATGCCCACGGTCATTTTATCCCAGAGGGAATAGCTCTGCGCCATGTGCTTGACTGGTATTTGTTCCTTCGTGTAGAGGCAGACAATGTTGAGTGGACAAAAGTGATTCCTGCCATGAAGAAGATGAAGATCTGGGAGTTTGCCAGATGTATGACACAGATTTGCATCGACCATATTGAGGACAATCCGAAGCTGCATGAAATCTTCTCGCTTGATGAGGATTATGAGCAGCGTCAGCGGATGAGCATACTCGTGTTAGAGGATATTTTAGGCGAACAGCCGGATGTTTACGACATGCGACTGCACAAGAAGGCACTCCGCATATTCCGCCGCTCAAGGAGAATGCTGAGGTTCAGGAAGTTGATGAGCGAATCATACATTGCGAAGATGTGGCAGAGTCTCGTTTATAATTCTGTTACGGGATTGAAGCCTAAGATATAAAAAAATGGCTACCGATTATAATTTGAGTCGGTAGCCATTTTTTATATGAAAAGTGAAAAGTGAAAAGAGAAAAGTGAGAAGTATTACATGATCACTGTAACCTCATGTTCGCCGGCAGCAGCAGGGATGATGTTTCCTGCAATTTCCTGACCGTCAACGATGAGTTTGCTGATGCCCTTCTGAGCACCGTTAGGGTTCTGGACAGTGATGTTGTAGATGCCACCACGGAGCTTACGCTTAACAGTATATCCCTTGATGTCAGCAGGGAGGCATGGGTCAACCATGATGCCGTTGTATGTAGGCTTGATGCCGAGGAGGAACTGGCTTACTGTGTACCACATCCAAGCGGCAGTACCTGTGAGCCATGAGTTCTTACCCTCACCTGGCTTAGCAGCATCCTTACCGGCAACCATCTGGCAGTTTACGTAAGGCTCAACCTTATGAAGAGCCTGATCCTTAAGGTACATAGGAGAAATCTTGCGGAAGAGTTCCCATGCGTCCTCGCCACGTCCGGCAACAGTCTCACCGATGATCACCCAAGGGTTGTTGTGGCAGAAGATACCTGCGTTCTCCTTATAACCAGCAGGATAAGAACTGATCTCACCCATCTCAACGTGATATGTAGTGTAAGCAGGGTTGTTGAGAACCATACCATGCTCGCAGTCAAGATACTTCTTGCAAGAGTCGATAGCCTTGTCAACCATACCTTCCTCAAGACCGATACCTGCCATTGTACAGAAGCCCTGAGACTCGATGAAGATCTTACCTTCCTCGCACTCGTTAGAACCAATCTTGTTTCCGTAGAAGTCGTAAGCGCGGAGATACCATTCGCCGTCCCAACCGTGCTTCTTCACAGCTTCAACCATATCGTCGATGCACTTCTGGGCGCGAGCAGCTTCCTCTTCCTTGCCAACCTGCTTGCAGAGCACAACATAGTCTTTACCAGTAACGACGAAGAGACCGGCAATCATCAGCGACTCAGCCTTTGAGCCTTCTGTCTTGTTCTCTG
>JAZRYU010000037.1:0-39549 GCA_045600885.1 Prevotella sp. | reverse complement strand
AACTCTCAGCCATCTACTCACTGTTGGACATAAATCCACATCCGCTTGGGAAAGTGAAATCTGTGGTGCACAAAAAATCAACTCAAAAAAATCCGCCTCCTGAGAAACAAGGAGTTACGTGAAAAATCGCTGCAATGCGGGCTAAACCTTCCGAGCCGTTTGCGCCGCGAAGAGAATGTAGGGCGAGGATTTCCGAGCCGTTTCGCCGCGAAGAGAATGTAGGGCGAGGATTTTGCTTTCCCTTTGGCCGCCGAGCTAAACCTTCCGAGCCGTTGCGATTGCTGATATCCGCTTACGCTCTAAGTTTGCAGTCGAAAAATCAGCTATATATCTAGAGAGCTAGAAGATTAGATGCCTGATACTTAGAAAAAGTTTAGAATCTATTCTTTCAATACGGAAAATCTTCTTACCTTTGTTTTAAAAAGGAGAAGATTAACCTGACAGAGATAAAGACCATCGCTTGCGCTAGCCGTGGGAGGCTAAAATTCGCATGATGTCCCTCTGTCAAAGCTGCAAAGACCTGATAGAATGCTGAGCCTTTGAGGCTATTTAGAGTGTTTGAGTCAAGCAACTTTCGGTTAATCAGCTCCATATTTATAAACGTATGGAAAAGAAGTATATTGTATCCGGCGTTGACATTTCGAAAGAAACTTTCGATGCAACATTGCTTGATCTCAGGAATTCTGAGAATGCTATCGTCAATCGTGGTCAACACGAGAAGTTCAAGAATGACAAGAAATGTTTCAAGGCCTTCCTGAAGTGGATGAAGAAACTCACGGGCATCAAGGACTTTTCACAGGTCATTGTATGTGCTGAGGATACCGGCAGCTACTCTTTGGGCTTGGCAAACTTCCTTCATGCCAATGGAGGGTTCATGTGGCTTGAATGGGCATTGCGCATCCAGCGTTCCTCAGGCATAACAAGAGGCAAGGATGACAAGTATGACTCATTCGTAATCGCAGAATATGCCTGTCGATATCAGGATAGGGCAATCCGCTATGAGCCTGAATCTAAGCTGATTGCGGCTCTTTGCTCATTGTTCCTGCACAGACAGTACATCGTGGAAGAACGCAAGCGTGTATCCACTAGATGCAAGCACCTGAAAGAGTACAAGACAGCCACAGACACAGCCAGCCGAGTACTGCAACATGAGCAGGCTCTTATCAAGCTGCTGAACAAGCAGGTGAAGGAATGCGAAGCAGAGATCCTGGAGCTTGTTGCCTCTGACGACGAGATAAAGCAGACATCATCTACACGAACAACTTCAAGGGCTTTGAAGGAAACCCTAGGCGCATCGCTACATACTGGGGAGTAGCCGTGTTCAAGCACGAATCGGGCACATCCGTCAAAGGCAAGACAAAGACCTCGCCATTGTGCTCAAGGGCACTGAAGGCTCTCATTACAGAAGCGGCAAAGGCTGTCATATTATTTGAACCACGATTCAGGGATTATTACCAATCTTTGATATCAAGGGGCAAGCCCCATGGAGTGGCAATGAACAATGTAAAGAATAAAATTATACATATAGTAACTGCTTTAGCTGTCAACAACACTAAGTTCTCAAAGACTTATGAGGAAGACAGAATATTTGCAAAACTAGCATAATGGAGAACAGATTAACCGCAAAGAAGCTAACTGCATCAAGAACGGTTACGAAAGTCGCCTAAACGCTTGGTGATTAACATAGAATGCGGATTGGTCGCTCGGGGTACGACCTTCCTACTATGCGACCTTCCTACAGAAACCTGAATCGCGGCTCACAAATGTTCGCCCTACAACATAGCCGCAAAGCAATTCAGCCGCATTGGAAACGATGCCCCATGGCATCGTTAAACCGCCGCAACATCTGCCGCTAAACCAATTCCGCCCATTAACGACACCATGGGGCGTCGTTTCCAAAGCGCCGCAAAACAAATTCATGATTGTTGCAAAAGGCAAATATAGAAAGATATAGACGGACAGACAGACGGACGGACAGAAAACTCTCCCTACATTACGAGGGGGAGATTTTTGTGTATATAATCGTTTTAAAATAATTTAACATTAAAGGGAGAAATAATTGGGAAAAAATTTTGTGAGAAGAAAAAATGTTTTTACCTTTGCAGCCGAAATAGGTCAAAAAAATTAAAACCTCTCAAAAAACCAAATACTCAATACTTAATCTAACATATTACCCCGTATGATTAATCAACCAATTGTAAAACTCGGTATCGTTGGCGTAAGCCGCGACTGTTTCCCAATCTCTCTTACAAAGGCGCGCCTCGCTGCTGTCATGGAAGCTGAAGGCAAGGCTGGTCTCCCTGAAGTGTATGATTGTCCTGTAGTTATCGAAAACGACGTTGACACTTACAAGGCTCTTGACTGGGCTAAGGAGAATGGCATCAACGCAGTTTCTATGTTCCTCGGCAACTTCGGTCCAGAAGCTCCTACTACTCTCTTCTGCCAGAAGTTCGGCGGTCCTTCTATGGTACTCGCTGCTAAGGAGGAAGGCAAGGCTAACCTCGCTAATGATCGTGGTGACGCTCTCTGCGGTGTGCTCAACTTCTCTTACAGTGTTGGTCTCCGTCGTCTTCGTGTCTATATCCCAGAATATCCAAACGTAACTCCTGAAGAGGCTGTTAAGGAACTCGCTGACTTCCGCAACATCGCTCGCGTAGTTATCGGCGTTAAGAACCTCAAGGTTATCGGCTTCGGTCCACGTCCTTGGGACTTCCTCGCTTGTAACGCTCCTATCCAGCCAATGTACGACCTCGGCATTGAGGTGCAGGAGAACTCTGAGCTCGACCTCAAGAAAGCATTCGACGAGACTGCATGCAAGACTGCTGAGATTGCTGCCGTTGCTAAGGATATGGAGGCTGAACTCGGTGCTGAGCGCAATACTTATCCAGAGATCATCAACAAGATGGCACAGCTTGAGGTTACTCTCCTCGACTGGTACGAGAATCAGAAGGGTGGCTCAAAGTATGCTGTATTCGCTAACAAGTGCTGGCCAGCATGGCAGCCAATCTTCGAGTTTGAGCCTTGCTACGTAAACTCTCGTCTCACTGGTCGCGGTATTCCTGTTGCTTGTGAGGTTGACCTCTACGGTGCTCTCTCTGAGTTCATGGCTGAGTGTGCTACTGAAAAGCCTGCTACTCTCCTCGATATCAACAACTCTGTTCCTGCTGACGTTATCCCAGAAGGTGCTTGCCTCGCAGGTGCTGATCCTAAGGACCTCTACATGGGCTTCCACTGCGGTAACACTTGCTCACAGTGCATGAAGGACTGTAAGATCAAGTATCAGCTCATTCAGGCTCGTCTCATGAGTCCAGATATCACTAAGGGTACTCTCGAAGGTCAGATCAAGCCTGGTAAGTCAACTATGTTCCGTATCCAGTCTAACTCTGACGCTAAGCTCGTTTCTTACATCGCTCAGGGTGAGTTCCTCGACATTGATCCATGCTCATTCGGTGGTATCGGTATCCACGCTATCCCTGGTTTCGCTCGCTTCTACCGTCACGTACTCGTAGGCAAGCGCTTCCCACACCATGGTGCTTACGCTTTCGACCACTGCGGAAAGGTGCTCTTCGAGGCTCTTAAGATGCTCGGCGTAGATGATATCAACACTCCACTCCCAGCAGGACAGCTCTACCCAGGTGAGAATCCATTCGCAATCTAAAGATGATTTTAAGTTTTTGGTTTTAAGTTTTAGCTGAAAACCCAAAAACCAAAACTATAAACTGAAGGCTTAAGGCCAATAAATGTAGGGCGAGGATTTCCGAGCCGCAACTAAGCGGAAACGGCTCAGAAATCTTCGCCCTACTATTTTTTTCATTACACACAAAAAAGATGATAAAGAAGTTAAGGCTCATTATTGACGACATACAAGCAAGAAGAATGATCTGCATTCTGCCTGAGGGCGGTGTGAGGAAGATTGTCGTGGACTATAGCGACGAACGATTCGACTATCTGAAGAAAATCCTGAAACGGGGGATGCAGATAAACGTGCTCGACGCTTCGCAGCTGATAGATAATGCCGTAATGTTTCCTCGCTACATAATCGTTGAGCCTGACTTCCTGGTTGATATTTCCTCCATCGCCGGATGCTTCAAGGAGTATGGACATCACGCGCTGAACTATACTGTCAGCAGACTCTCCAAGTCGGAAACCACGCAGCCTATCCTGCTGGGTAACTATGCCGGAGCTGCTCTGGACGAGATAGTCTTCAACAACGGCTTTGACTTTGCAAAGGTGTTGAGAGAATGCTTCCAGCGACAACCCCTGGAGTACATCTCCTGCTCGAACTTCAATCCTACGCAATTCAAGCAAGACGCCGTGAAACAGGCTATGAACATCAGGGATATTGTTGCACAGCTGAAGGAGCAATACGACCTTGACAAAGCTATCCTCGAGCCGACATTTGTCTGTGAAGCTCTCGGACTGCAAGGTCGTGTGGATATGATGACCACTGACTTCAAGCTTCTCATCGAGCAGAAATCGGGAAAGAACTTCAACCTTGCCAACTCCCGGATAAGCGACATTGGCTACCACGTGGAGAGCCACTACGTTCAGCTCCTGCTCTATTTCTCCGTTCTCTATTTCAACTTCGGCGTAAAGAGAGAGGACATAGACTTCTACCTGCTCTACTCTAAGTATGCGATGCCTACGGGTCTGCTGCCAGTGGAGTATTATGAGATTCTGATTACAGAAGCCCTGAAGCTGAGAAATCAGATTGTGGCAACAGACCTGATGATTGCTGACAGAGGTTTCCAAATAGTCCGTCCGCTGTTGAGAACGGACGTAGTGAACGTGAGGAAGTCGCAGAGTAATCTGTGGAAAGACTATCAGTGTCCGCAACTGGAAAGGCAGTTCAGCATATACAACAATATGCTGACAGACAAACTTGTTTACCGATACTTCGATGCGATGGCTACCTTTGTATATCGCGAACAGAGGGCTGCGTGGCTCGGAGAAAGTACGGAGCAGAGCACTGCCGTTTCGTACCTGTGGAAGATGTCGCTGGAGGAGAAAATTGATACGGGGAATATTTTAAGCCCTCTAGTCCCCGAACTTGCCGAAGGCCAGTCGCGAGCGATAGCGAGTCCGAAAGGATGCGCAGCACAAGAGGGAACTTTTAATAGTTCTGCGGGTAGTTTTAAAGAGAAACAGAATGGCGAAATAATCACATTAAAAACTTCCCCTTCAGAGGATGGAGGACTTCCTAACTTCCGTCGTGGAGACAGTGTGTATCTATATAAATACGACGGTTGTCCGGACGTGAGAAAGGCTTTCCTGCACAAGGCGAATATTCTCCGACTTACTTCGGATGAGGTTATCCTTTCGCTGAAAGACCCTCTGAGGCAGATTAGCTCTGAAGGTACTTACGCCATAGAACATTCGGCTTCGAACTCTTCCACCACCTCTTCGCTGCGCAGTCTGTCAGCTTTCCTCTTTGCTGATCCAGAGCGACAGGAACTTCTGCTAGGACAGCGTGAGCCGGAGGCAGATACGTCACTGACGCTCTCGCAGTCTTATTCGCCTGACTATGACGATGTTGTGCTGAGAATGAAGCAGGCTAAGGATTATTTCCTTCTTATAGGTCCTCCAGGTACGGGCAAGACTTCGCAGGCTCTGCAATTCATGGTTAAGGAATGTCTGAAGGATTTGGATGCAGCTCAGAATTCCTCGCCATACAATGAGGCAAACGGAATTCTGCTTCTCAGCTATACGAACAGAGCCGTTGATGAGATATGCGAGATGCTGTACGAGGCGGGAATAGACTTCCTGAGGATAGGCAATGAGTTTGCCACAGACGAGCAATGGATGCCAAACCTTCTTGGCATGAGGGCTAAGCAGAATCCGTCGCTTGCGGCTATAAAAAGCGACGTGCAGACGGCGAAGGTAATCGTAGGCACGACGTCCATGATTTCTGCGCGAACATATCTCTTCTCGCTGAAACGCTTCTCAATAGCTATCATAGACGAATCGTCGCAGATTCTGGAGCCTAACATCATTGGCATCCTCTCGCAGAAGATTGGAAAATTTGTGCTCATTGGCGACTATAAGCAATTGCCTGCCGTGGTGCAGCAGAAAGAGGCAGAGAGTAGGGTGGAGGACGAGATGCTAAACGAGATCTGCCTGACGGACTGCCGTAACTCACTCTTCGAACGACTGATAAGGATAGAGCGAAAGGCTGGCAGAGAGCGTTTCATTGGTCTTCTGCGCAAACAGGGCAGAATGCATCCGGACATTGCCGCCTTTGCCAACGAATATTTCTATAAAGAGGAGAACCTGCAGCCCGTTCCGCTGTCTCATCAGCTGGAGGAAAGTGGCGGCAGAATGCTGTTCTACGATGTGCGTAAGGCTGATACGGAAGGCAACGACAAGGCAAACATAGACGAAGCTGTGCTTGCAGCAAGACTCGTGGACGAGGTTAGGCAGCTGTATGGCGAGGAGTTCAAAGCAAGAAAGACGGTGGGAATAATCGTGCCGTACCGCAACCAGATTGCAACCATCAGACGTGAGCTGGAGAAATATGATCAGCCGGAATATTCGCGCATAAGCATTGACACTGTAGAGCGCTATCAGGGTAGTCAGAGGGATGTGATAATATACTCTTTCACGGTAAGCAAGGATTATCAGCTGGGATTCCTTACGGCTAACACTTTCTACGAGAACAACAGACCGATAGACAGAAAACTGAATGTTGCCATAACGCGAGCTAGAAAGAAGTTCATTGCTATCGGTGACAAAGATCTGCTCTCAAGGAATTATCTGTTCAAGAAGCTTATTGAGAGTTGTGAAAAGGGCGAAAAGTAGGGCGAAGATTTCTGAGCCGATTTGCGGGAATAAACCTGAATCGCGGCTCGGAAATCCTCGCCCTACAAAAAATGGGTATAATGCTTTTGCGTAGCTGTTATGCGAATGTTGCAATAAGCTCTTCTACTGTGATGGTCTTCTGCTCGCCGGAAGTCATGTCCTTGAGAGTGAGCTTGCCTTCTGCCATCTCGCTCTCGCCAGTGAAGATGACGAATGGAATCTGCTTAGAGTTAGCATAGTTCATCTGCTTCTTCATCTTAGCTGAATCAGGATAGAGTTCAGCGCGGACGCCTGCTTCGCGTACCTTATTAATAATAGAGAGAGCATAAGCAGCTTCCTTATCGCCGAAGTTGATGGCGAGGAGCTGTGTTCCCTGGATAGAATCCTTGGGATAGAGATCAAGCTGGTTGAGAACATCGTAGATGCGGTCAGCACCGAAAGATATGCCCACGCCAGACAAGCCTGGCATTCCGAAGATGCCGGTGAGGTTGTCGTAGCGACCGCCACCAGTGATACTGCCAATCTGAACATCAAGAGCCTTAACCTCAAAGATTGCGCCAGTGTAATAGTTGAGACCACGAGCGAGGGTGAGGTCGAGCTGAAGTTCATTCTTAAGACCGCAGTTCTTTAGCGTGTTGATGATGAAGCGACACTCCTCAACACCCTTAACACCGATCTCAGATTCTTTGAGAACAGAAGCGATAGTATCAAGTTTCTCCTCGTTTGTGCCAGTGAGGTTGATGATAGGCTGAAGCTTCTCAATCTGCTCTTCTGTGAGTCCGTCGCGGCGAAGCTCTTCGTTTACATTGTCGATGCCAATCTTGTCGAGCTTGTCGATGGCTACGGTGATGTCAACAATCTTGTCGGCAGCTCCGATGTATTCTGCAATGCCTGAGAGAATCTTGCGGTTGTTGATTTTAATCTGCACGCGAATGCCGAACTTGGTGAAGACGGTGTCAACAATCTGCATGAGCTCAACCTCATTGATGAGTGAATCTGAGCCTACGACATCAGCGTCACACTGATAGAACTCACGGTAACGGCCTTTCTGTGGACGGTCAGCACGCCAAACAGGCTGAATCTGATAGCGCTTGAAAGGAAGTTGGAGCTCTTCGCGATGCATTACGACGTAGCGTGCGAAAGGCACTGTGAGGTCGTAGCGAAGTCCTTTCTCGCAGAGTTTAGAAGCTAATTTGAGAGAATTCTTTGTGGCGAGTTCTTCATCAGAAATCTTAGAGAGATAGTCGCCGGAATTGAGAACCTTGAAGAGCAGCTTGTCGCCCTCTTCGCCGTACTTGCCCATGAGGGTGGAAAGGTTCTCGAGCGAAGGAGTTTCAATCTGCTGGAATCCGTAGAGGGCATAAACCTCGCGGATTGTATTGAAGATATAGTTACGCTTTGCCATCTCTACGGGAGAGAAGTCGCGCGTACCTTTTGGGATAGATGGTTTTGCCATATTTTAGAGCCCGAAGCAGACGCTTCGGGAACTGTAGCTTTTAGCCCTGCCAAGAATGGTAGGGAACTGTGACAATTTAGTTTCTTACAATAGTCTGGTCGCGGTCTGGACCGATAGAGATGATCTTGATAGGAGTCTTGAGCTCTGCCTCAAGGAAAGCAACGTAATCCTTGAACTGCTGAGGGAACTGATCCTCAGAAGTCATCTTAGTCATGTCTGTCTCCCAGCCTGGAAGTTCCTTGTAGATTGGCTCGATGCCGTCTTCGATAGAGTAAGGCATGTGGTCAATCTCTACGCCATGCTGCTTATAAGCAACGCAAGCTTTGATAGTCTTGAATGTGTCGAGGACGTCGCTCTTCATCATGATGAGCTGAGTAACGCCGTTGACGATGATTGCATAGCGAAGGGCAACGAGGTCAATCCAACCACAGCGACGTTCACGACCAGTAACAGCTCCGTATTCATGACCGATGGCACGCATTGTAGCACCAGTCTCGTCGAAGAGTTCTGTTGGGAAAGGACCTGCACCAACACGAGTACAGTAAGCCTTCATGATACCGTAAACCTCACCAATCTTGTTAGGACCGATGCCGAGACCTGTACAAGCACCAGCGCAGATTGTGTTAGAAGATGTCACGAATGGATAAGAACCGAAGTCAACGTCGAGCATTGTGCCCTGAGCGCCTTCGCAGAGCATAGACTTTCCGCTCTCAAGGAGGCAGTTGATCTCATGCTCAGAATCGATGATCTTGAATGAACGGAGATACTCGATGCCTTCAAGCCAGTGCTTCTCAACCTCAGTGATGTCATAGTCATTGTAGTTGAGAGCGCGGAGCATTTCCTCGTGACGAGCCTTGTGAGCAGCATACTTCTCCTCGAAGTTCTCGAAGATGTCACCGAGGCGAAGACCGTTGCGTGAAGTCTTGTCAGTGTAAGTAGGACCGATACCCTTACCAGTAGTGCCAACCTTGTTCTTTCCCTTAGCAGCCTCGTAAGCAGCATCGAGAACGCGGTGAGTAGGCATGATGAGGTGAATCTTCTTAGAGAGCATGAGACGCTCTGGGATGTTGTAACCGCTCTTCTCAAGATCCTTTGCCTCGTCCATGAAGAGGTCTGGAGCAAGGACAACACCATTACCGATGATGTTTGTCTTGTCGCCCTGGAAAATACCAGAAGGGATAGAGCGAAGTACATACTTCTTACCTTCAAACTCAAGGGTGTGACCAGCGTTTGGACCGCCCTGGAAACGTGCTACGACATCGTAGTTAGGTGTGAGCACGTCAACAACCTTACCTTTGCCTTCGTCGCCCCATTGGAGACCGAGAAGGACATCTACTTTTCCTGTAGTTTTCATATTTTTTATTTAGTATTTAGTTTTTTATTTCTGTATTTTTAGTTTTTTCTACTTCTTTATTCTGCTTTTGGGCTTTTTATATCGCTCTTCTGTCTAATGTCTTTGGCTTTTGCCTTTTTGTTTGCCGCCTTCGTGAGCTTAGTCTTGCACGATGTGCAGATGCCGTCGATGGTGAGGGTGAAGTTCTCGCGTGTGAAGCGTCGAAGCTTTATGGCGTCAATCAGCTTTTCTATCTTCTTGCTGTCAAGGTAGGTAGTCTTGCCACAAATCCTGCAGACCTGAAGACATGAGCTTCTGGTGAGGGAGATGTCGTAGTAGGAACGGGAATTCTGACGCGTACAGCGGAGAAAACCTTGCTCTACGAACAGCTTCAGAGCACTGTAGATTGTGGTGTGACTGATGATCAGCGGTGAGTTCTGACGGATGTAATCGTCGATGTCTTCAAACGTGAAGCGAGACTCAATGGCATAAGCAGCCTTCAGCACTTCCTCGCGTTCGGGAGTGTTGCGCCGGTTGCTTGAGGAAATATATTCGCGCAGCCGGCTGAGTGCTATGTTGACGTTATCTGTCTTCACTTTTATTTAAGCATGCGATTAAGGGCAGCTTCAACGATCTGCTCATGCTCTTCAGAAAGAGAGGCGAGCTTGTTGAGGCAGTTTATAGAAGCATGAGAACGAGCGGCAATGGCTTGGTCTATAAGCTCTTGCATGTCGCGAACAGAAGGCTGCTTGCCCTGACTGAAGAGACCTGAGAGCGTGTTGTAGCCGCAAGTCTGATAGATGTCGCTTTTGTTTGCAATCCATTGGAAAGCCAGATCAGCTGCATCGGCTGTATGCTGCACGAGATAGAAGGCAAGATACTGAGCGATTTCGTTCGTCGGAGTCTGTTCCATCCAAAGCTGAGCGAAGTCAGAACTGAACTCTTCTGCCGGCATAAGCATCGTGGCGAGAATCTTACATTCGCGAGTGTTGCTCTTCCAAAGCTCAACGGCGAGTTCGCGTTGCTTTTCGTATTTGGAGGCTATAGTTTTTAGATCGCCTATCTTGATGCCCCAGTTCACTCGGTATTCTACGCCCTTTTCCCTCATTGATGACGATGCTACTCCGTCCATAAAGAGGCGGAATTGGCGCTTTATCTCGTTTACTTGGTCTGTTATCATTGTTCATTTGGTTTGTTTTTGGATTCTTTGTTTGGAATCCGAAGCTGACGCTTCGAACACGGGTGCTAAACTCGGTTATTGAAAGCTTTAGACACGGGGGCTAAACTCAGTTATTAAAAGCTTCGGACACGGGGCTAAGCTTGGCTACCTAAGGCTTCTTTTTAGAGAGCGTTGCTGTAGCGGAGCATCTGAGCAACGTAGGTTTCTGTGTAATCAGGAACAACGTCGGTGATGTTACCTTCTGTGTCTTTTACGAGATTGAGCACAGGATTGATGAAGCCTTTGTATGGCGCAATGTTGAGCTTCTCGTAACGGTTGAGAACTTCTGCGTGAAGGTTCTGGTTAATCTTTACAGCGTATTTCTCGATGAGATTCTTAGCTGCTTCGTAATCGCCTTCACTCTTTATGCGTTGGATTTCTGCAAGCTGGTAAGCAAAGATGGAGCGGAGAGCTGGGAAATCGTTCACGCGGAGGTAGGTTTTGCCGTTCTGGTTGTAGAGGGAGAGAGTGGAGGCTGAGATGGAAGCCGACGAAGGCGTTGAAACGCCGTCGGCTTTTTGTGTAGAGGCTACAGCTATGGTGTCGGCTTTTTGTGTAGAGGCAACTGCTAGGCTGTCTGCTTTAGCCATATCAAGAGCCCACCAGGCAATGAGGGCGCGGTTTCGCATGTGGTCTTCCTCGATGTCGTTGCCAAGCTTGATGCGAACGGTCTGAGTAAGCAAGCCGTTGAGGAGGTATGTGTAATACATAGACTTGTAAGCCTCCATGTCAGGCAGAAGACCAAGTTCCACCATCTTCTCGTCAGCGCAGTAATAGAGTCCGAAAAGGTCTGCGCGAGCTTCCTCTATGGTAGAGAAATAGTTCTTCAAGGCATCTGTCTTTACGCCAGGGAGAAGTTGTCCGCTGCCATGACCGAGACATTCGTGAAGGTCGGTATGGAGAGAGTCGCACTGGTCGGCATATTTGTCAATAAGGGAGATCATCTGCTCATCGCAGGTAAACTCGCGCTTCATCGGACTTCCCTTTGCTGCTTCGTTGTAAGCGGCGATGATATTGCTGATAGTGATGCTCTTGCTTCCATACTGCTCGCGAATCCAGTCTGCGTTCGGCAGATTGATTCCGATGGCAGTTGAAGGATATTCGTCGCCTCCGAGCATTGCGGCGCAGATGACTCTTGCGGAAACTCCCTTCACTTCCTTCTTCTTGAAACGGGAGTCAACGGGAGAATTGTCTTCAAACCACTGAGCATTCTCAGCAATAAGTCGAGTCTTCTTAGTTGCTTCATGGTCAACATATTCAACCAATCCTTCCCACGATCCTTTGAAGCCGAGCGGATCGCCATAGACTTCAATGAAACCATTGATGAAGTCCACATCGCCTTCCTTCTCCGTTACCCAGAGTTTGCTGTATTCATCGAAGGTGGAGAGATTACCGTCTTGATAGTAAGAGACAAGGAGGTCAATGAGTTTCTTCTGCTTGTCGTTTTCTGCATATTGACGAGCATCCTCAAGATGGCGGCAGATGGCAGAAAGTTCCTTTGAATATTTGCCGTTGTTAACTCGCCAAACCTTTTCTCCTTCCGCTGTGAGAGTGGAGTTTAAGCCAAAGGAAGGAACTTCTTTTCCCTTAAACTCCGACTTCATCTTGCCGTAGAATTCCTCAACTTCCGACTGCGATACGTTCTGGTAATAATTGCAGGCAGAGGTCTTGATGAGGTCTTCTCCTTCAGCTTTGTTTACGCGCTTTGGGAGAATGTCTGGATTGAAGATGATGTCAAGAAGAGCCTGAGAATCTGAAACCTCAGGAAGCGCAGCTATCTGAGCCTCAATCCAATCGCGAGAGAACTCAGGCTTGAACTTTTCGCATCCGTAATGATGATGAATGCCGTTGCTGAACCAGACGCGTTTCAGGTAAACCTCAAAGGCATTGAAGTCAGCATCATCGCATCTGTTTCTCTTAGCGGCATTCTCATCGCATCCGTTTTTCTTTGTGGCATTCTCATGGCTTTCGTCTATATGTTCCGAAGGCTGATGATTCTTGAGATAATTCGTATAAACGGCTTCAAGGAGATTGCGGATAGCGAGATTATACTCTCCGTTTTGGTCGAAGAGAATATCGCGTCCGGCAACAGTAGCCTGAGCCAGATGGTATATGTAAAGCTTCTGCTTCAGAGAGAGATTCTCAAAACCTTTCAGCTTGTAGCGAAGCATTTGTATGTCGGCAAATTTATCCATTCTTCAGAAGTTTGCTTATTTCGTCGAATTCTTTTCCTTTATTCAGATTTAAATAAATAGTGTAGAGCGGCGAACCCCATTTGTCCTTTCGGTTAGGCTCTCGCTTGCGGTATTCTTCAAAGTAAGGCAGAGCAGCTTTGTAGTAGTTCTGCATCTGCTGTTTGATGGTCTTGTTCTTAACAGCCTTTTCCTGAAGTCCTTCCGCGAGATACACGTTGGCGATGCCTGCAATGTAGTAGCAGTCAGCTATTTCGTTGGAAATGGCGATGGTGGAATCTGCTGCTATGATGCAATCCTCGTAGCGCTCCATGTTGAGGAGAATGTGAGCTTTTGTGTAGCGATAGATGTGATTGTTAGGGCATTTTACTATCGCAGTGTCTGCTATCTCAAGGCTTTCCTTCATCTTATGCTCGTTCATGTTATGGTTTATGAGGCGAGTGAAGAAATATTCCTCGCAAGGGAAAGACTTGAAACCATCCTCGAGAGTCGCAACATAATCGCTGTAAGTGGAGTCGGCTTTCTGGTATATTTCAGACAGATACTTCAGCGCAACGATTCTTCCCGGTCTGAAGTTCATCGCTTGCTCCTTGTGCTTCACTGTTTTAGCAAAATCATTCAGCCTGTAACCGCAGGAGAGAGCACGATAAGCCGCAGAGTTTATGCTCTTGAAGTCAGCAGAGTTCTGGGCAAAAAGCGGATGATTCTTGCTCTCAATATAGGTGTCGAGCAGTTCGTAAGCATCAGCAAACTTCTCCTTACGGAAGAGATAAATGCCACCAGCATAGAGGTTTTGCAGATACTTCTGCAGGAACGGCTGATAGTTCTTTCGCTCTTGCGGAATGATGCTGTCGGTGAGGTAAGCGTAATTGAAAGCTCGCTGGAGAGTCTTGAAGAAAGCAATGGAGTCAACATTCTGCTTGAGATAGATTTTCTCGTTCAGCTGTTCGTATTGCTTTTGTATGGAAGAGTTGAGTATTCTGTAGATTTTTTCGTTGTTTTTGTTGTCGGGATTTTCCAGCAGTTTGAGCATACTCTTCTCAGCGGCATCAAGGTTCTTGCCGCTTTTCACCTGGTCGCGAGCAGTAGAGATCTCCTTCTTCTGTGCGAAAGAGATGCTGGCGAGGATTGAGAAAAGTATTGTCAGATATAGTCTTATCATTTCTTGTGTTGTTGTTTCGGAAGTGGTTTGTGTGAAGAGAGTTAGAATCTGTCTTCTGGAGCTGTGGCAAAGTCGTCATGGAGAATGTCCTGGCAAACCTTCTCAATGAAATGAGTCTTAGCCTCGGAACGCTTGGCATAATCGCAGGAATATTCCCATTCTCTATCCACGATGAGTCGGTGTCCCTCAACAGCGAGAACCTTCTTGGCGTCAAGGTAATAGGTTACTTTGTCGTCAACCTTATATCCCTGAAGAATGAGTTCTCTTTTCTGCGCTAGGAAATCCTCCTCGTTGGTATATTGAACGTCATACTTCACAGCTCCGCGTATCTTTACAAAGAATCCTGCACCTTTCGATGCGCTGGTGGAAGAGATACCGTTAAGCAGACGCTCCTTGAGGGATGCGTCAAGCTGGGAAGCGGCCTTGATGGCCATCTCTCTGTTGTGCACCTTAGAACCTTCTGGCAAGTGGGATTTGTTCTCCCAATGGTTCAGTCCGATGTATATGCTGTAGAATACATCGCCCTCGATATTGAACTGCGCAGCAGCATAGCCGTCAGGCAGCAGATAGTATTTCTTCGGTGTAGGGCGCGGACCTGTTGGCGCCACAAGTTCTTTGAGTTCTTTGAAAATGCCCATAGCTGTGTTGTATGTTTTTTTTGACACTATTTTGCTGCAAATATATAAAATATTTGAGAATAATACAAAATATTGCCTTTTTAATAGCTCTCTCTTTCTCATATATCATTTTTTGCACATTATTTTTGCCGGAAATTCTCGCTATTTCCCTATCTTTGTGAGCGAATTAAAGGCAGAAAGCTGAAATCTCTGTCGTAATTTCATTAAGAAAAGAACTCAGATAACACCTATGAACAAGACTCCAGTACTCCTGCTTACCGGCTATCTCGGAAGCGGAAAAACAACTCTCGTAAACCACATTCTTTCAAATAAGAAAAACATAAAGTTTGCCGTTATCGTTAATGACATCGGCGAAGTGAACATTGATGCCACTCTGATTCAGAAGGGTGGGGTAGTGAATCAGCAGGACGACAGTCTTGTTGCCCTTCAGAACGGCTGCATCTGCTGTTCGCTGAAGATGGATCTGGTGCAGCAGATAAACGATATTATCGCAGAAGATCGCTTTGATTACATCGTTATTGAGGCAAGCGGAATCTGCGAGCCTGCTCCTATTGCTCAGACCATCTGCTCTATTCCTTCTATTAATATGCAAGCTTTGGCTCAGCGCGGAATGCGTCCTGATCCTTCTATGCCTCAACCTGTGCTTGACTCCATCGTAACTGTTGTTGACGTTTTGCGCATGAAGGATGAGTTTGATTCGGGCAAATCGCTGCAGAGTGCTGGCTTGAAAGAGGATGACATTGAGAACCTTGTGATAGAGCAGATTGAGTTCTGCAACATCGTAATTCTTAACAAGGTCTCTGAAGTCTCTGCTGAGGAGCTTGCTCTCGTCAAGAGCATTATCAAGGCTCTTCAGCCTACGGCAGAGATTATCGAGACGGATTATGTCAACGTAGATCTGGACAAGATTATCTATACCAATATGTTCAACTTCGAGAAGGTTGCAACTTCTGCCACTTGGGTTAAGGAGATAGAAGCGGAACATGATGAGCACGAACATCATCACCACGAGCATGAGCATCATGACCACGATCACGACGAGCATCATCACCACGATCATGACGAACATGAGCACCATCATGAGCATGAACATCACCATCATGACCATGAAGATGACGGCTTAGATCACTCTCATTGCGACCACGAACACGGACATTGCTGCCATCACCATCACGGAGAAGGACATAATCACGGCGATGAGTATGGCATTGGAACTTATGTTTACTACCGCCGTCGTCCGTTCGACCTTCGTCGCTTTGATGATTTTGTTTCATTCAAGATGAAGGGCATCATCCGAACAAAGGGTGTTTGCTGGTTTAAGGATGAAAACGACATGTCTTTCCTCTTCGAACAAGCTGGTTCTCAGAAGGTTCTCCGCGAGGCAGGACAATGGTTTGCAACAATGCCAGAAGACGAACTTCAGGAAATGATGGAGCGCGAAGAACAGCTTCGCAAGGATTGGGATGAAGAAGTTGGCGACAGAATGCAGAAGATTGTCTTCATCGGTCAGCACATGGATAAAGAGCAGATCGCAAGAGATCTGGACGAATGTCTTGTGTAAACACTCAATCTTCCTTTGGATTATGAAAGAGTTTCTTATAAGAAAAAGAAAAAAATCTTATAAGAAACTCTTTTGTTTTTTATAAGAATAGCCACCGTAATCCTTAGGCTTAGCATTTGCTTCCCTTGGGCTTAGCTTTTGTTTCCCTTAGGCTTAGAATACATGATCGCTCGGGGTGCGCTCCTCCTATAGAGTTCCATTGTTTATTGCTTTCGCTACGGTCATAGCTGTTGTCCAGCAAGATTGGAAATTGAAACCTCCTGTAACTCCGTCAATGTCAAGCACTTCGCCAGCGAAATAAATGCCAGAAAAGGCTTTGCTTTCGAGTGTGTTTGGATTGACAGAAGAGAGAGAAACGCCACCGCAAGTGACAAATTCGTCCTTGTGTTTGTAGCGACCTGAGATTTGGTAAGTATCGTTAGAGAGAGTTTCTACGAGTCGGTTCTTCTGCTTTTTCGAAAGGTCAAGATAGCGGGATTGTGAGTCTATTCCGCTCCTTCTGAGAAGATGAAGCCAAAGGCGGTTCTGAATCTTAGGGAAAGGACAGGTGGAAAGCTCTTTCTTCGGATTGCTCTTGATGAAAGAAACGAGTTGCTGCTCTACATCTGATTGAGGGCTGCAGAGCCAGTTAATGCTGACAGGAACTGTGTAATTGTTCTCAGAAAGGAAACGGGCAGCATGGCTTGACAGCTTTAAAGTAGCAGGTCCGCTGACTCCCCAATGAGTGATAAGCAATGCTCCGACAGAAGAAAACTTCGTGCCAGGAATCTTCATCTCAGCTGGTTCTACAACAAGTCCGGTGAGAGAACGAAGAGACTCGTCTTCAATAGAAAAAGTAAAAAGTGAAGGTAGTGGCATTGCCATTTCGTGACCGAGAGACTCCAATTCTTCGTAGATGGCAGACTGCTTGGAAATGCCACCAGTAGCAATTACGACAGCATCGTATAGAGGGGATGGTTGCGGCTCGGAAATCCTCGCCCTACAAGTGGAATAGTTCTCTGTAGTTTGTAGAGCGAACATTTGTGAGCCGTTTTTCGCATGGTTTAAGAGGCCAGAGATAGAATCAATCTTCGTGTCGAAGACCGTCTTCACGCCAAGACGCTTTGCGTTTATAAGAAGAGTGTCGATGACGGTCTGGGAGTTTTGAGAAACGGGGAAGATACATTCGTCTTCTTGAGCCACGAGTTTAACGCCGTGATTCTCCCACCACTTCTGGGCATCCGAAGGAGAAAACGATTTGAAAAGTCGCTTGAGGAGTTTATGTCCACGAGGATAAACCTCCTTTAAGTCTCTGACATCATTGAATGTGTTGGAGATGTTGCAGCGTCCTCCGCCAGAGACTTTCACTTTGCGCAAAGGCATAGAGCCACTCTCGTAGATTGTTACGGAGTGGCTCTTATCAAGTTCTTTTACGGCAACAGCGAGGAAGAAACCTGCCGCACCGCCGCCGATGATTGCGATGTTCATGTACTATGCTTTGACGTTAACTTTAACTGTTACGTTGTCATTTATTCAGTAATGTCTATGTAGAAAAGGTTTGTACTGTTAGCCTTCGTCAGTTCGTAGTCACCAGCTTCGATGTCCATGATGACTTGTCCGTTGGCGTCAGAAGCCTTTGTAGTGCCGTTAACCTTTATTGCCTTTTCATTGTTTTTCTCTGCAAAGACGAGGATTAGCTTAAGGGCTTTTGAGGTAGTGAACTTAACAGAAGTAGAAGACTCCATCTTCAAGCAGTCAGAATATGTAGTACCCTTATATGTGACAGTTCCCTTTGAGTCAGAATAGTTTCCAGATACTGTGAACTGAGTTGGGTTAGAGCACTTCTTTCCTACGAAGTTGCAAGATGTCGGACCGTCGATAGTTGGAGAAGAAGGAGTTGTGCCAGGATCAGAAGGAGTTGTTCCTGGGTCTGTGCCTGGGTTTGTACCAGGATCTGTTCCTGGATCAGTGCCTGGGTCTGAAGGATCTGTTCCTGGGTTGACAGGTTCGCCACCGAAGAAACCTATGAAAGAAGACTTATAGCCAACGAGAGCAGTCTTAAGAGCCTTATTAACAGCGTAGTCCTTATCGTCAATAGAATTGTTGAAAGTCCACTTGAAGTCGCCATGGTCAAGACGACCAGCTCCTGTCCATCCTGTAACATCAGAAGGAACATCGTCAGCAGCGAGAGCCTCGTAAGAGTAAATCTTCTGAGCGTCAGTATCAAAGTTGTTATAAGTAGCTCCGCCGAGAACAGCCTTTACGCTTGAAGGAACCTTCTCGTCGCGAGAAGTTGCCTCGTAAGCATCAAACTGAGTGTTGTTCTGCTGGTAAGTGACGTAGCGTGTAGCACCGATAATCTTATTTCCGTAAGACTTAATCATACCGCCAGCCTCACCAGAGAAAGTACCCTTAGAGTCTGTTGCGATGTCAGAACCCTGTTTAGAGATGAGCATTGGATACTTTGTGTTGCGGAAGTAGTTGCCTTCAACGAAGATGTCAGAGTCTGTCGTAGCTCCTACGCCATACTTTGCCACGCCGTCGTAATAGTTGTTGAGAACGTGAACAGTCATACAGCGAACACGTGGATGACGAGAGTCAGAATGGTCGAACCAGTTTCCTACGTAAGAGATATACTCCTCATTATCTCCACCCATACCGCAGAGAGAAGCCTTACCTGAATCGAAGAGGTGGTTGTAAGACATTGTTGTCATGCGAGTATTGCCCTTAAGGTCAAGAGTTCCGTCACCCTTAGCCTGGTCAGCATCACCTCCTGTAGAACCGTAGAAAAGGTCAAGATTATGAACCCAGAGGTGCTCATTGTTAGTGTCCATAGAAACGCAGTCGTCAAGACAATTCATGACAGCAAAGTTACGGAGCTCTACGTAGCCGCAGTTGCGGATAAGGAATCCGAAGCCGTGAACTGTAGCGTCATCACCGATACCTTCAATTGTGATTGGCATGTAGTCGTAGTTAGCAGCACCCTTAATCTGAAGACCTTCTGCAGAACTTGAGATATTGTCAAGGTCAGAGAGGGAAATCTTACCGATCAAACGGATAGCGATAGGAGTCTTGTCGCCCTTCTTCTGGTAAGCATCCAGAATAGCCTGAAGACCAGTGAAAGTCTGCATCTTGCCTTCACGGAGTACTGTAGCCTGAACAGTCTTTGCGTTAGAGGCTGTAACATAGATTACCACAGCATTAGAAAGGAGCTTGCCCGACTTGTCGTAAGCACCGATCTCGTGAGCCATGTTGAAGTGAGCAAAGCCGCGACGGTCGTATGCCTTAACGGTAAGACCTACAGCCTCAGAAGCAGAGCCGAACTCCTTGCCGTTGCCGTCAACAGCAAGAATCTTCATGTCGTAAGAACCGGCAGGAATACCCACCATGTCTGCACGACCGTAAGAACCGTAGTTGCGAACGAGCTGAGCGTCAATCTTTGTGTAAGAAGCAAACTGACCGCCCTTAATGTAAACATTGTAAGACTTAGCGTCAGACTGTGGAACGAACTTGATGTAAGCACTTTCAAGCCAGCCCTTAGCTTCTGTAATCTGAACGCCGTTGTTTATGATGTTCTGAGCCTCAGCACCAGTAGGCTTGCCCTTGAAGAACTGAATGTCAGCGAGAGTACCGTCGTAATAGTCAGCTTCAACACCTGCAGCAGCAGATTCCACGAGAACCTTCTTGCCTTCGATGTTCACAGCCTTAACCTCGTTTGTGTTGTAGAAGAAGTTTTCGCCGTTAGAGAGAGTAAGCTGAATCTGATTATTGTTTGCGTTCTTGAAGACAGCGTTAGTAGTCTTGTTGAGAGAAGAAGGATCTGGAGCAGGTTCTTCGTTTGGATCAACAATGCTGATGAGGTAAACATACATACCGCCAGTAGATTGGAGAGTGACGTTACCATCGGCAGTTACTTCACCTGTAAAGACGAGTGTTGCCTTATAAAGACCTTCGAGAACGCCGAAAGTCTCAGAAGTTACGTTTGTAGCTTTTATGGTACGCTTAGTAGAACTGCTTGAACATTCAGCCTTTACCGTAACCTTATTGCCAGCCTTGACGTTCTTGATTGTTACAGTGGTAGCGCTATTGTTGAGAGTAAGGCAGTTTTTCTTAGCGTCGATACGTACCTGGTCAGCACTGGCAACGTTAAAATAAAGCCCTTCAGTAAAGAAAAGTGTCTTTCCGTTGGCAGTAAGTTCTGCGTCTTTAATAGCAGCAGCATTTCCCCAACGGTTGTTTGTTGCATCGTAAGTCCAGGCATTCTTGTCTGCGTTAAGGTTTTCAACGTCAACGTCAGGAACACCTTCGCCAGAGAAATCCCAAGTCTGGGCATTTGCAGAAAGAGCAAAGAAAGCCACGAAGAGGCTTAAGAGAGAGAATAATCTTTTCATGGTTCTTTACTTTTTAATGAATTTTACAGTCTTCTCTGCTGACTTGATAATGTAGATGCCAGTAGGAAGAGACTCGATAGTAGAACGAACCTGACGACCATTAGTGTCGTAAATCTTTGTCACTTCGCCATTCTGATGAACAGAAGAAATGGTGATCTCTGTTGGATCCTTAGCGAAAGAGATGATTACTGCCTCCATATCGACAGTCTGGGAAGTACCATCTGTGAAGGTTAGGTTAACGTCGTCACCTGAGAAGGTGATGGTCTGAACAGTCTTACTTACTTCAGACCCGTTGATTTTGACTGTCTGCTTGATAACGTCACCTGCGAAAGAAGATGCGCTCAAAGCAAGGGAAGACAGAGCAAGAAAAAGTTTTTTCATCGTTATAGTTATGTTAGTATATATTCACACAGAGACCCGAAGCTTTCACTCCGGGTTCTTAATTGTTCTTTATGTATAGATAATTGACACTTCTTGGGTAATAATTAATTAACCTTTAGCGAAGATCATTAATCTCAGCATTAGGATAGCGCTTCTTGTCGAACTTGAAGGTAGAGTCTGCAAGATTCTTTGTCTGATAGTTTGAAAGCGAAACCGTAGTCCATCCCTTGTTGTTCAGGAAGCGAATCTGAGTAGGCTGGAGCTTTGCGTTGAGAGTAACATAAATCTCCTTAAAGGCTTGATTGCCAGTAGCCTTCATGTAAACCTCTGTTCCGCCAGAGACTTTCTTCTCTGAAAGAGTGTAGCCGTTCTTGTAGAGGTTAAGTATTCCGTAAGGATTAACGGCAGAAACCTTCTTTGAGTTAGGATTAATGATGTTTACCTCTTCAGTTGACTTCATGTAAGTCCATTGAGTCTTACCGTCAAACCAGATGATGGCTTGTGAGCCTGTGGCGCAATATTTGTTGCCTTTCAGCTGGATAGAACCAGCGTCATTGAGCTGTCCGGAAGCTTTGTAACTTACGGAAACGCTTGACTTAGAGAGTGCAGCAACAGCCTTATCCATAGTGGTCTTTGCATTCTGAGCGAACGAAACGATGCTGATGCTGATAGCAAATATCAAAGAGAGAATCTTTTTCATAACAGTTAGTTTGTTTTAAATTGTTCTACAAATGGTTTTCTTTTTCTGTCTTTTTGTTTGTAGGATACAATCTAAAGGCGAGAATAAAACGCCGTTAACATTTGTTATATGATAATTAACTTTTTATTATATTTGGCGGTAATCAGATTTGTCCGCCGTAATATGTTACTGGATTACGTTTGTGTTAGAATGCATTGCCTGAAGCATGGCGTCAAGCTGAGTGATGTCTTGTATGAGAACTTCACGAGGCTTGCTGCCCTTAGCAGGACCTACCACTCCGCATTTCTCAAGCTGATCCATAAGTCTTCCTGCTCGGTTGTAGCCGATAGAGAACTGACGCTGAATCATACTTGTACTGCCCTGACCAGAAGAGACAACGCTTTGTGCAGCCTGATCAAAGAGAGGGTCGAGATTTGCGATGTCAACAGAAGAGACTCCTCCATCGCCTTCTTCCATTGGTGGTTCTGGCAGTTCAAGAGGTTCTACCGGTCCAGGCTGAGCGCTGATGAAGTCGGCAATCTTTTCTATCTCAGGAGTATCAACGAAAGCACACTGCACACGAACAGGATCTGCTCCGTCAAGTATGAGCATATCGCCTCGTCCGATAAGCTGGTTTGCTCCAGGACGGTCAAGGATAATCTTTGAGTCATTGCTCTGAGAAGTACGGAAAGCCATACGTCCAGGGAAGTTAGCCTTGATGTTACCGGTAATGATGGTAGTGGTAGGACGCTGAGTTGCGATAACCATGTGTATTCCGACAGCTCGGGCAAGCTGAGCGATACGAGCGATAGGAAGCTCAACTTCCTTACCGGCAGTCATGATAAGATCTCCGAACTCATCGATTATAACCACGATGTAAGGCATGTAATCGTGACCGTCAACGAGGCGAAGCTTATGGTTGAGGAACTTCTCGTTGTATTCCTTAATGTTACGACAGCTAGCCATCTTTAGGAGATCGTAGCGAGTGTCCATGAGCTTGCAGAGAGAATTCAAGGTCTTTACCACCTTCTTTACGTCGGTGATGATGGCATCTTCTTCCTCTTCCAGCTTTGCCATGAAGTGGTTTTGGATTGTTTGATAAACGCTGAACTCAACCTTCTTAGGGTCAACGAGCACAAACTTCAGTTCGTTTGGATGCTTCTTGTAGAGGAGCGAAGTGATGATGGCGTTAAGTCCGACAGACTTACCCTGACCAGTGGCACCGGCAACAAGGAGGTGAGGCAGCTTTGCAAGGTCAACCATGAAGACCTCGTTAGTGATAGTCTTACCAAGAGCCAGTGGAAGAGCCATCTTAGTCTCCTGGAACTTCTTGGAATTAAGGATGCTGACCATCGATACGATGTTTTTCTTCTTGTTCGGAACCTCAATACCCACAGTACCTTTTCCCGGCATTGGCGCAATGATACGTACTCCGAGAGCGTGGAGAGAGAGGGCAAGGTCGTCGCTGAGGTTGCGGATCTTACTGATTCTGACGCCAGGACCAAGGGTGATTTCGTAGAGCGTGATTGTCGGACCGACAGTTGCATTGATGGAGCGAACCTCAACACCGAAGTCGTTCAGAACCTCGATAATTCGGTTACTGTTAGCCTGCTGCTCTTCCATATTAATATAAGGCTTACCGTCATCCTCATACTGCTGAAGAAGGTCGAGCACAGGATATTTGTAGTTTACGAAAGGAGCCTTATGGTTGATAGGGATAGACAGATCCTGCTTCTCGGCAACGCTGTTTCCCTTAGCCGTTTCCTCGCTGATGCCTTCCTGAACATTCAGAGTGGCATTACTTCCCGTAACCTCCTCAGTAACTGCTGGTTCTTCAGGAGTTTCTATGGTAGGATTAACGATGAATGTAGGAGAAGTTGTTGGTTCGCCATTAACATTGAACGTGACACTCTGCGTTTCCGGATTGTCAAACGTTGTTGGGTCAGGCTGTATTCCGTCGTTATAGTCTTCGTAATCGTCGTCTTCAGTGTAGTCCTTCACATATTCATTTTCACCGTTATCCTTGTTGCTGCCAGTGTTGATGGTGAGAATGTTTCTCGCCTTGTTGTAGTAAAGCGTAGGATTGAGAATCATTTGCACGTAGCGAATAGTCTCTCTGCTCAGATAAGTGAGGAATCCGAGTGCAGTAACGATAAGGATAGCTAACAGACCAGGGAAGCCGATTACGTTTTCAAAAGCCTGTTTGATGGCTTCTCCGTGGTCACCGCCTGGTGAGAAAATAGCATCTTCAAACACTTCGCCCCAGAAACCTGTACAGCAGGCAGCAAAGAATACAGACAGCCAGATCATGATAAATGTGAAGAAGAAGAAAATCTTTATGAGGTTCACTTCATACACTTTCATCATTCTGAGTCCCAAGAGTCCGAGCATGATAGGGATGCAGAATGCTCCTAGACCGAAGCATTTGCTGACAAGGAAATGCGATGTGAATGCTCCGAACGAGCCAATCAGATTCGTGAACTGTTGGTCTGTGTTGAGCCATTCGCCTGGTCTGAGCTGAAGAATTATGCTTTGATCGTTAGGACCAGTTACGAAATAAGATATGAATGAGGCAAGCATGAGTACACCTATGCAGAAAAGTATTATTCCTGCAAAGATGTTGATGATGTCATTACTGAAAAATTCATTAAGCCCGATGGCTTGAAAGAAGTTCGTTTTCTCCTGCTTCTTTTTCTTCGTTGAACGCGTACTTTTAGATTTTGCCATGTGAAAATATGCTGTCTTATGTAGTGGTGCGGATTTATCCAAATTTAATATTTTGTGCAAAATTAGAAAAAAAAACATACATTGTGGTGAGTTTTCACTTTTTTTGTGTAACTTTGCACTTTGTAAAATGATATATAGCAAATGTTGAAAAGAATATATAACAAGTTTGACAAGCGCAGGATAGGAGAATTACCCAAAGTTTCCTTCCATGGACGCATCATAACAATCCTCACTGAGGGCGAAGCGGAACGTGCCGTCAACTACCTTTTATCACATAAAATCCTCGGCGTAGATACCGAGACAAGACCTGCTTTCAGAAAAGGCATCCAGAATAAGGTTGCCCTTCTTCAGGTTTCTACGGAAGACACCTGTTTCCTCTTCCGCCTTAATATCATTGGTCTTACTCCTGCCATCATCCGGCTTCTGGAAGACACAACAGTTCCGAAGATAGGTCTTTCCCTTAAAGATGACATGATGATGCTGGGCAAGAGACATCAGTTCACGCCGGGAAACTTCTATGATCTTCAGCATCATGTAAAGGAAATAGGCATCGAAGACCTTGCTTTGCAGAAGCTCTACGCAAACATCTTCGGCGAGAAGATCAGTAAGACTCAGCGACTTTCCAACTGGGAAGCACCAATCCTCACAGAGCCGCAGAAGCGTTATGCCGCCATTGATGCCTGGTCTTGCATAAAACTCTTTCAAGAGATTGAGCGACTGAAGTCTTCCGGTGAATACGAACTGGTGATGGCAGAAGAGAATAAAGAGTAATGCTCTTCACTATCATGAAAAATACCCAGACACATTTATTTAATACCATAAACTATTATGAAATCAAAGTTACTTGTTCTTATTGCGTTAAGCTGCCTTTCTTGTAAGGCTGAGATGAAGGGAAATTCTGATTCACAAGATAATAATGTTGTTGTTGAAGCAGGAGACTTCGGTTCTGTCGTAGCAGAAGAGGCTGACGATGCTTCGCTTGTAAAGACTATTTCTTGGAATAGTGGTTGGAAATATGCTGACAAAGCTGCTATCCACAGCTCTTCTGTTAAGTTTTATCGTGCTTCGGCAAACAGGAAGAATAAAGTAGTTGCCGTAAATGCAGGGCATGGCACAAAGGGCGGTCAGAGCAAGAAAGTTCCTTGCCATCCTGATGGATCACCGAAGTGTGTCAGCGGAAGTACAAAGGCTGGTGCTACGATGGCTGTTGCCGTTGCTGGCGGAATGTCTTTCCTCAATAAGCAGGGAGAGGCTGCCGTAACACTTAAGGTTGCTCTGAAGCTTAAAGATCTGCTGCTTGCGGAAGGCTATGACGTGCTGATGATCAGAGAAACGGCAGATGTTCAGCTTGACAATATTGCCCGAACTGTTTTTGCAAATAATAATGCAGACATTCATATTGCCATTCATTTCGACGGCTCAAAGAACGACAAAGGTGCTTTCTATGTTGGCGTTCCAAACATAGCTTCTTACCGAAACATGGAGCCTGTGGCTTCTCATTGGAAGGAGCATGAGGCTCTTGGCAAGGCGCTCAACGAAGGTATGAAGCAGGCTGGCGTGAAAGTTTGGAAGTCTGGCTGTATGGCTATTGACCTTACGCAGACATCTTTCTCTACAATTCCTTCAATCGACTATGAGACTGGCGATGCCGCGTCAGACATCAGTGAGGCAGGATTGAAGAAGATGGCTCAGGGTTATCTATACGGAATAAAGAAATTCTTCGGTAAATAATAAACTTTAATAAATATAAACATCAAAAAAATTAAGACTATGAAGAAACTCATTTTTGCTGCATTCTGTATGCTTGCTCCTCTTGCAGCTTCTGCAGAGACTATATCTACATTCAACTTCTTCACAGCTGTTGATGACTACAATCCTTATCTCTGGCTTTCACAGCGCTATGTTACTCACCGCGACTGTGCTTACCAGGATGGTTGGACTCTCCGTATCTGGCGTAATGCTATCTATGCTCGTCATGGCTATATCTTCAAGAGTGATGACCTCTATAGCTTCTTCCGTCAGTTCTCTTGGTACAATCCTCGTTACTCTAACGTGGAGAAGAAACTCAGCAAGATTGAGCGTGCCAATGTTGCCTTCATCAAGAGATACGAATAATTATTGATGATTCCTATTTTTGTAGGGCGAAGATTTCTGAGTCGTTTTGCGAAATATGCAGAATCGCGGCTCGGAAATCCTCGCCCTACAATATTTAGTGAGCTATAGAAATATTACTCTTGTGTATTTCGTAACATTAATGTTTCAAAATGATTACCGTTAATCATTGCTGAAGTCAAACGGAAGTTGCGGTTCAAGAGTTCCGAGCAGATTGAAACTCTTGCGATGTATTGGCGACATTCCGTGTTCTGCTATTCCCTGACGATGCTTCTTCGTAGGGTAGCCCTTGTTCTTTTTCCAGTCGTAGAGAGGATATTTCTTTGCCATCTCGTCCATGTAGTCATCGCGGTAAGTCTTTGCAAGAATAGACGCCGCAGCAATGGAGAGATATTTTCCGTCGCCTTTTACTATCGTCTGATGAGGCAGGTCCTTGTATTTCTTAAACCTGTTTCCGTCAACAATTACAGCCTGTGGACGAACCGTCAGCTGATCGAGAGCTCTGTGCATGGCGAGGATTGAAGCGTTCAGGATGTTTATCTTGTCAATCTCCTCTGCCGTAACTATTCCTACAGCCCAAGCCAGTGCGTCGCGCTCAATTATTGTGCGAAGCTCTTTGCGTTTCTTGTCTGTCAGCTGCTTGCTGTCGTTGAGCATTTCGTTCTCATAGTTTTTCGGGAAAATCACCGCCGCAGCATAGACACTTCCAGCCAGACAACCTCGTCCAGCCTCGTCGCATCCAGCTTCATATTCGAAGTCTTCAAAGTAAAAGCTCTCTAGTTTTTTCTTGTCCATAACAAGGGCAAAAGTACGAATAAAGACATTAATCTACCTCTTAACGACAAAAAAACAGCTTTCTCGCGCGTATATTTTAATATATGTGTAGAAATATTTGCTCTTTCGCTAGAATTTTCATAATTTTGCGCCATATTGGAAATAAAAATAACTAAAAAATGAAAAGAATTATTCTCGCTATCTCCCTCCTCGTAGCTGTAGCATCTGCCAAGGCTGACGAGGGTATGTGGACACTGTTCAACCTGCCTCAGGCGGTTTATGATCAGATGAAACTTGAAGGTATCTCAATGAGTTATGATGACCTTTACAACAGTGACAACGCTCTGAAGAATGCTGTTGTTGACTTCTGTGACTACTGTTCAGGTGTTGTCGTTTCTCAGGACGGCTTGCTCTTCACAAACCATCACTGCGGCTTTGAGCACATCAACAAGGCTTCTTCCGTAGAGCATGACTACATGCGCGACGGTTTCGTGGCGAAGAACCGCAAGATGGAAATCCCTACTGATGCTTTCGTTAAGTTCATGATCAAGCAAGAAGACGTGACAAGCAAAATTGTCTCACCTGCATTTAACGCAATGAGTTCAGGCGATAAGGAAGAGTTCGTTGAGAAGCTTCGTATGGAACTTCAGGCTGAGGCTCAGAAGATTGATGCTTCTTATACAGTTGACATCGACCCATTCTACGAGGGCAACCAGTGGATTGCTTCCACTTATCAGAAGTTTGAGGATGTTCGCCTCGTCTTCACTGCACCTAAGTCTATGGGTAAGTTCGGTGGTGAGACTGACAACTGGATGTGGCCTCGTCAGACTTGCGACTTCTCTGTATTCCGCATCTATGCTGACCCTAAGACAAACGGTCCTGCTGCATATTCAGAGAACAATGTTCCTTACCATCCAAAGCGTTACTCTAAGGTTTCGCTCGATGGTTATAAGCCTGGTTCTTTCGCTATGATTATGGGTTATCCTGGTTCTACAAACCGCTACATCTCTTCTTTCGGCATCCAGCAGCGTCGCGACATCATGAATGCTGCTATGATTGATTGCCGCAAGCCTTTACTTGACATCCTTCGCGAGAAGATGGCTTCTGATCAGGCTCTCCGTATCATGTATGAAGAGGACTTCGCTCATGCCGCTAACTACTACAAGAACTCTATCGGTATGAACAAGTGTATCGACTCTATCGGTCTTATTGCCCAGAAGCAGAAGTATGAGGCTGAGGTTCAGCAGTTTGTCAATCGCACAGGCTATCTTCGTGGCAAGCTCGACCTTGACCATCTGAAGAATCTCTATGAGCAGGAGGCTAAGTGCTACAAGGCTTACTGGTATTTCCGTGAGTGTCTTTACAATCACGTTGTTGTGGATTCTACAAAGGATGTTGCTACAGAAGATGCCGTTCGCGATGCTTTGATTCAGAAGTATAAGGATAATGTTGACGAGAAGTATCAGCCAGAGGATTTTTCTATTGATGCAATAGCTCCGCTTTTTGGCGAAATCCGTGAGGATGTTCGCGAATATCAGCGTCGCATTTCTGAGCAGGAGCAGCTTCTTACAGCTGCCATCCTTCGCATGGAAGAAGACAAGCCACAGTATTCTGACGCTAACTTCACTCTCCGTCTCACTTACGGTCAGGTAGGCGAGTACCTCCTTTCAGGTCAGCCTTCAGGCTATTACACAGATGCTGAGAGTATGGTTGCAAAGATGAAGCAGGGCGATGTTATTGACGACTATAAGACAGAACCTGAACTTCTCAAGCTGATGAGTCAGAAGACCTTCGGAAAGTATGCTGACAAGCAGACAAAGAAGATGCAGCTCTGCTTCCTCACAAACAATGACATCACAGGTGGCAACTCTGGTTCTCCAGTCTTTGGCGATAAGGGTCAGCTCCTCGGTCTTGCTTTCGATGGCAACTGGGACAGCCTTGCTAACGACATCTACTTCGACGCTACTCTCGGTCGTACCATCTGCGTTGATTCTCGCTACATGCTTTACGTTATTGACAAGTGGGGGGGAGCCAAGAATCTTATCAAGGAAATACTCAAGTAACTTATTATTATAATCAAGAATTTGTGAATCAGAGAAGGGTTCACTAATTCTTGATTATATTAAACCTAATTCTGAACGAATACTATGAAACCGATACTCGCCATAACAATGGGTGATCCTGCCGGAATAGGTCCGGAGATCATCGTTAAGTCTCTTAACAAGACGGATAACTATGAGAAATGCCGACCACTTGTCTGCGGTGATGCCAATGTCATGACACTTGCTGTGGAAAAGATGGGAACGGGAAACAAGATTAACGCCATCAGTTCCGTCAGCGAGGCTAAGTTTGAGTTCGGCACCATTGATGTCTATGATCTCAAGCTTGTCAATATGGACGAGTTTGAGTTCGGACAGGTGCAGGTACAGTGTGGCAATGCTGCGTTCCAGTCAGTTAAGAAAGCTATAGAGCTTGCCCTAGCTGATGAGGTTGACGGCACAGTGACTGCTCCTCTCAATAAGGAAGCGCTCAATCTTGCCGGTCATCATTACGATGGTCATACCGAGATCTACGCTACCTTCACCAATACAAAGAAGTACGCCATGCTTCTTGCTGACGAATTCCTTCGCGTCATCCATGTCTCTACCCACGTCTCTCTTCGTGAAGCTTGCGACCGCTGTAAGAAGGCGCGTATCATTGAGTGCGTAGAGCTTATTGATGATGCTTGTCGTCAGTTTGGCATTTCTTCACCACGCATCGGAGTTGCCGGACTTAATCCTCATGCTTCCGACGGCGGACTTTTCGGTTGGGAGGAAGAAAAGGAAATTGCTCCTGCCGTAGAGGAGTTGAAGGCTCGCGAATTCTGTGTCGATGGACCTGTTCCGCCAGATACTCTCTTCGCCAAGGCTCGTTGCGGAAAGTATGACGGCTGCGTGGCTATGTATCACGATCAGGGACATATACCGTTTAAGGTAGTCGGTTTCCAGTGGAACAAGGAGACAGGCAAGATGGATGCCGCTCAGGGTGTTAACATTACCCTCGGTCTGCCTATCATCCGCGTTTCCGTAGATCATGGCACTGCTTTCGATGTCGCAGGAAAAGGCATCGCCAGCGAGTCTGCTATGGATCTCTCCATTGATTATGCTACTCGCATGGCCATCACCCGCCTTAACCAGAAATAAGGCATTTTTCCCTCAGATAACAAGAAAATCCGCAAAAAATTTGCGAGATTGAAATCTTTGTTATAACTTTGTCCTATCTAAGAACAGAAAACTATAAAAATCATGGCAAACAAACGCGATTTAAAGCAGACTATTAACTACGTCTGTGCAGAACTCCTTTCGGAAACATTCGTAGCAGGAATGCTCGAAAAAAACATTGAGAACGACAGTATTGACAACCTCCTTAATGCTATCATCCGAATGAACCGCGACTATATCCGTCGTATCTCTCATCCTCAGCCGGGCATGAACCGTAAGGCTTACTTCCGTGACCTCATCAATGGCTTCAACCAGCAGGTGGATGAGACTATCGACATGATAGGAAACTTATATTAATGGATCAAACTACACAAACCCTGATAAAAGCTGTTGACCAGCTCTCTGATTCCAACTCTCTCAAGGCTCTTTTCCACGAGCAGCAGTTTGGCAATCCGCTTCCTTCGCAAGAACAGTTGCAGAGTATCATTGATATTCTGCGCAGCATAATCTTTCCCGGCTTCTATGGTCGCTCCAATATCAATATCAATACGGTGAAATACCATATTGGTGTTCGTGTGGAGCGATTCCAAAAGATGCTGGCTGAGCAGGTTCTTGCCGGACTTTGCTTCGTTGATTCCGTCCCTGGAACAGACTCTGTCACTCTCGACATACTTAAGAATAAGTCTCGAATCATAGCCAACCAGATTGTTGCGCGACTGCCAGAGTTGAAAGCTATCCTTGCCACTGATATTGAGGCAGCCTATCTTGGCGACCCGGCAGCCGACAATCAGAGTGAGATCATTGCCTGCTATCCTTGCATAAAGGCGCTGACCAATTATCGCCTTGCCCACGAACTCTTCGTCATGGGTGTTCCTCTTTTGCCCCGAATGCTTACGGAGATGGCACATTCTGAGACCGGCATAGACATTCATCCTGGCGCACAGATTGGCCATCATTTCTGCATAGACCATGGCACAGGTGTTGTTATCGGAGGCACCTGCATCATTGGCAATAATGTGAAGCTCTATCAGGGTGTTACCCTTGGTGCCAAGTCGTTCCCGCTTGATGATAATGGAAACCCTATCAAGGGCATTCCGCGCCATCCTATACTTGAAGACGATGTCATCGTTTATTCCAATGCCACAGTCCTTGGTCGTATAACAATCGGTCGAGGCGTTGTCATTGGTGCAAACAAATGGGTGACTGAGTCCATAAGCCTTTAGCCTTTGAGAAAGAAACTACTCATAATAGCCGCAGTCGTACTTGCGATTGCTTCATGCTCTACTACAGCGAGTCTTCCTGAGGGAGAATCGCTGTATGTTGGTTTGCGACCTATAGAATACGACAACCAGGAGCATTCCACACATTTCTCTGATACCAAAGAAGAGGTTGATGCCGCTCTTCAGATGGCGCCTAATGGGGCTCTCTTCGGCAGCAGCTATTATCGTACTCCGTTTCCTTACGGACTCTGGATATGGAATGCTTATCACGACAAGGACAATGCCTTTGCCCGATGGATTACCAAGTCTTTCGGCAAACAGCCTGTCCTGATGAGCAATGTTAATCCCGCCCTTCGTTCTCAGATAGCCATAAACATTCTCCGAAACAATGGTTATTTCTATGGCGATGTCGATTATGATATTGTCGAGACCAGCAATCCTAAGAAACAGAAGATACAGTATAAGGTTAATATGGGCAGACCATGCCTTGTTGACACACTTGTCTATACCAATTTCCCTAAGAAGGCAGAGGAGCTTATTGTCAATGATTCTGCCAAGGCTCTCATCAAGCACGCCACACCTTTCACCACAGCCGTTCTTGATGCAGAGAGAAATCGCGTCACCAAGCTTCTGCGCGATTCTGGCTATTACTACTATCAGTCTTCTTATGCATCTTATCTTGCCGACACTATGCGTCGCAGCGGATGGGCAGACATGCAGCTTCAGATGGCAGACAGTTTGCCAGAAGAGGCTATGAAGCGTTGGTATATTGGGCACATCACGCTTGATATAAAGCGACAGATCACTGACGAACTGACTGATTCCACTCAGCGCCGCCATCTCAAGATTCGCTATAATGGCGATAAGGTGCCTGTTCGTCCGCGTGTCATCCTCTCCAATATGCGCATCATTCCGCGCCGTCTCTACAGCTATCAGCAGCACAGCGACGCTATGACTAATCTCTCCACCCTCGGACTCTTCAGCAATGTTGATTTCCAATATACTCCGCGAGACAATGACTCCCTCGACCTCAATGTACTCTGCGTTTTGGAGAAACCATACGACTTCTATGTTATGACCAACATCATCCATAAGCTTTCCGGCAGAACAGGACCGGAGCTGAAGGTCGGTCTTACCAAGAAGAATGCCTTTATGGGAGGAGAGAAGTTCGATGTCAATCTGCATACTTCTTTTGAGTGGCAGGAGGGCAGCGAACTGACTTCGGCAGAACGAAACTCATACGAGCTTGGTATGGATGCCTCCGTAGAGTGGCCGCGACTTCTTGTGCCTTTCCTTAAGAGGCGCCGCTATGCCATCTCGCCTGCAACGAAGATGACAGCTTCGTTCAACATCATCAATCGTCCTGGCTATTATCGAATGCATACCGCAGCAGGCGAGTGGAGCTATATCTGGAAGCCGAAGGAGAATATCACCCATCAGCTCAGTCCACTCATCCTTGCTTATCAGCGAAAGAACTATTCTACAGCAAAGTTCGACTCCATCCTTAAGTCTAACACCTATCTTGGTATAGCCATGAAGGACATGCTTATTCCGAAACTCCAATATACCTATAGCTACACCTCTGCTCTTCGCTCACATAATCCCGTGCTCTTCACAGCTACATTCACAGAGAGCGGAAACTTCACCAGCCTTGTCAATAAACTCTTCTTCGGTCAGGACTGGACGGAATCGGGAAAGACCATGTTCAAGAATGCTTACTCACAGTTCCTGAAGCTTGAGACGGATTTCAGTAAGACATGGCGTATGCAGACCAATTCGCAGCTCGTAGCTCATGCCAGTCTTGGAGCCATCTGGGCTTACGGTAATCTGAGCAATGCACCTTATTCTGAGCAGTTCTATATTGGTGGTGCTAACACCATCAGAGCCTTCCCGGCACGCGGAGTAGGTCCCGGCAGTTATCATGCGGCTGACTACGGCTTATCCTATATCCATCAGACGGGCGACCTAAAGCTCGTGCTCAATCTTGAGTATCGCAAACAGCTCTTCGGCAGTCTTCATGGAGCCGTCTTCCTTGATGCCGGAAACATTTGGGCGTTGCGAGAGGATGATCGAGTGGGCGAGAGGTTCATTCCTAAGAACTTCTTTAATGAAATGGCACTTGGAACAGGTGTCGGTCTTCGTTACGACATGGACTTCATTGTCCTTCGCCTTGACTGGGGAGTAGGCCTTCATTCCCCATTTGGCACGAACAATAAGCGCTTCTATAATTTCCGCAAGTTCTCAGACAGCCACACCCTCCATTTCGCCGTCGGCTATCCGTTCTGATCGTGAAGACATAAAATACAATATAATTATTAGGGACACCCTAGTTATTTTCTCTTCGGTTTTCTTCTTGCATGACCTTCGGGAAGATTTTTGTTTTTCATTTTCTTCTCGAAGATGGCGAATGGATTTTCCTCTTCCTCAAAAGCCTTGCGCTTGCCACGGCCATTGTCTCGCTTGCCACGGCTGCTGTCTCGTTTGCTATAGCCACCGTCGCGCTTTGAAGAACCTTTTGACTTATAGTTTTCGTTTCCGCCGCCGTCAGCTCTGTTGCAGCGCACTTCTCGGTTTTTGTAATATGTGCCGTTGAGAGCTTCCATGACTTTCTGTGCGTCATGCTCAGGTACTTCTATGTAAGAGATGTTTCTGAGGAGTTCGATGTGACCGACAGCCTGACGACCCTGAACATGCTTGTTAAGATACTGCATGACCTCTCCAGGATAGAATCCGTCCATCTTACCAAGATTAATGAACAGCTTGGCATAGCCCTTCTCTGCCTGATAAGTTTTGCCATTGAATTTTCCGCTTGTATGGCGATTGTCGCGAGCATTCTTGCGCTCTTTCTCTATCTTCGGTTTCTCAATGACAGGCGCGTTCTTGTAATATTCAAGGAAATGGCCGAACTCCATCTGCACGATCTTCTTGATGATATCATCCTTGTCAATATAGTCGAAATAGCGCCTGATGTCTTGCATGAAAGGAGCAATCTGCTCTTCGTCAACATCGGTCTTAACAATCTGGTCCATAACCTTGTAGAGCTGTTTCTTACAGATCTCCTGCGGTGTAGGAATGTCGCCTTCAACAAACTGCTTGCCAATTTCCTTCTCAATATTGCGCATCTTTCCTCGTTCGCGAGTGTGGATGATGGCGATTGACGTTCCCTTTCTTCCTGCACGACCTGTACGTCCGGAACGATGGGTGTAACTCTCTATGTCGTCTGGCAGACCATAATTGATTACATGAGTCAATTCGTCAACATCCAGTCCACGAGCAGCAACGTCAGTAGCCACGAGCAGCTGAGTAAGATGGTTGCGGAATTTCTGCATGGTGAGGTCACGCTGTTGCTGCGAAAGGTCGCCATGGAGTGACTCAGCGTTATATCCGTCACGAATGAGCTTGTCTGCAATTTCCTGCGTCTCAAGCTTTGTGCGACAGAAAACAATAGCATATATCTTAGGATTGAAGTCAACGATTCGCTTGAGTGCCAGGTACTTATCCTTAGCATTCACCATGTAGTAAACGTGGTTGACATGCTCAGCACCTTCATTTCGCGAACCTACGACAATCTCGCGATAGTCCTTTAGGTAAGACTTCGCAATCTTCTCAATCTCGCGGCTCATGGTAGCGGAGAAGAGAAGGATATGGCGTTGCTCAGGAACTCCCTCAAGAATGGCGTTGATGCTGTCAGAGAAGCCCATGTTGAGCATCTCGTCCGCCTCATCAAGCACGACATTTTTCACATTTGAGAGATCAGCACAGCGACGCTCCATGAGGTCGAGAAGTCTGCCAGGGGTAGCCACGACAATCTGTGCGCCTTTCTTAAGTTGTCTGATCTGCGGTTCAAGGGATGTTCCGCCATAAACAGCACAGATGTTTATTTCGTCGCAATATTTTCCGAAATCGCGAATATCATCAGCAATTTGCAGGCAAAGTTCGCGAGTAGGCGCAAGTACGAGCGCCTGAGTGAATCTGCCGTTAGGATTGATACGCTGAAGAAGCGGAATGCCGAAGGCAGCCGTCTTGCCGGTACCTGTTTGGGCGAGAGCGATGAGGTCTGAAGCCTGTTCCTCAGAAGCTGTGCCGAGAAGTACGGGAATGACAGCTTCCTGAACTGGCATTGGGTGCTCAAATCCCATCTCCGTGATGCCTTGAAGTATGTTGTCGTTTACGCCAAGTTGAGCGAAAGTAGTGTTTGTCGTTATTTCCATATACGTATATTTGGCGCAAAATTAGTAAATATTGTGGAAATTATAATGAGTTTATCGAGTTTTCTTTGCAATTAACGGAAAAAAAGCTAACTTTGCAGCATCAGACTAACCATTTTTGCTAATCATGAAGAAAAGAACCCTTACAATACTTACTATTCTTGCTCTTTTTGCAACAGTTGTTTCTGCTCAGACAAAAGACTTTACCAAGCCTTGGACATTCTGGTATTGGATGTATGGCGAGGTGAACGAGGATGCCATAGAATATGAGCTTCGCGAAATGGAAAAGGTGGGCATTGGTGGCTTCTACCTTATGCCTATCAAGGGCAAGAGCGACATTCCGAAAGATGCGCAGGGACAGCCTCTTTACAAAGGCGACGCAGAGCAGTTGACAGAAAACTGGTGGCGTGCCATTGATCGAGTTTATTCAGTATCGGAAGAGCTTGGTCTTCAGATGGGAATACACATCTCCGACGGCTTTGCTCTTGCTGGCGGTCCATGGATAAAGCCAGAGGAAAGCATGAAAAGAGTGGTCTATAGCGATACTGTAGTCGCAGCTTCAAAGCAGAAGAGCATCATAACAGCTATGCCTGCTGCCAAAGAGGGGTTCTATCGCGACATAGCCGTTCTTGCCTATCCTGCGCAATATGCAGACAATCAGGAACCAAAATGTTCGGTGGATTTTCCTTTCAGTAGCAAAGAGCCTGCCGACATCATCATGGAATACGCCAATCTTTTTACTCTGAGAAGTGTGAAAGTGATGACAGGCGGAAACAATATTCAGGCTCACCGTCTTGCCCTTTATGCTTCGGACAACGGAACAGACTATCGCTTCGTACAAAATATTGAGCCTGCACGTCAGGGCTGGCAGAATACAGATGCTCAGGCAACATATTCCGTGAAAGCCACTAAGGCAAAGTTCTTTAAGTTTCACTGGACTCCGGAAGGAAGTAATCCTGGAGCGGAAGACATGGATGCTGCTAAATGGAAACCTAACCTGAAGCTGGGTAATCTGCTTCTTTCGTCAGAGCCAGTCGTGGATGGATTTGAAGGAAAATCAGGAGCGGTATGGCGTGTGTCAAAGTCTGTTTCTGAAGAAGAAGCTAACGAAGCTGTCTCTCGCAATGAAATTATTGATCTTACTCCTTATGCGGAGAATGGCGAGATACACATTAATAACATAAAAGACAAGGCTCTACGCAAGCTGCTCAAAGGCTACAGGAATTGGCACATTGTGCGTTTGGGCTATACGAGTACAGGACATAGAAACGCCACTGGAGGTGGCGGAAAGGGATTGGAATGCGACAAATTCTCGCGTGATGCCGTGCAAAAGCAGGTGGACAACTGGTTCCTGAAGATTTATAACCGCCAGAAGGACGGACAGAAAGGCAAGGTGGTAACAAGACTTCATGTGGACAGTTGGGAATGTGGTTCGCAGAACTGGTCGGAGAACTTTGCAGATGAATTTCTCAAGCGCAGAGGATATGACCTGAACGACTGGCTGCTGCTCTATGCCGGCGTGCCAGTGGAATCGGCAGAGAAGTCGGACAAAGTGCTTCGCGACATCCGCGCTACGATAGGCGAACTCGTAAACGAAGTTTTCTTTGCCGTAGCAAAGGAAACCGCAGAGAAGATGAATCTTGAGCTTTCAACAGAATGTGTGGCACCGACGATGGTAAGCGATGGACTTGTACACTTCAAGAATGCAACGATTCCGATGGGTGAGTTCTGGCTAAATTCGCCTACTCATGATAAGGTGAACGATATGCTTGATGCCATAAGCGGTGCTCACATCTACGGAAAGAACATCATACAGGCTGAAGGCTTCACTGAGGTTCGCGGCACATGGGACGAGCATCCTGCCATGTTGAAACAGCTACTTGACCGTAATTACTGTTACGGCATAAACAGCATTGTTTTCCATGTGATGACGCACAATCCTTACCTTGACCGTCTGCCGGGCATGACGCTTGACGGTATAGGCACTTTCTTCCAGCCGGGAAACACATGGTGGCACCATCTTCCAGCCTTTACAGACTACATAAGGAACTGCCAGACTATTCTTCAATACGGTAATCCTGTTGTGGATATTGCCGTCTATACGGGCAACGAAATGCCACGAAGAAGCATTATCCCGAACCGTCTTGTGGACATCCTGCCAGGTCTTTTCGGTGAGAAATACGTTGCTCAGGAACATGCCAGGGTGAAGAACGAGGGTCTGCCAATGGAGGTTTCTCCTGTCGGTGTGAATCATACGAGGAACATGGTAAAGGCTGATGACTTTACAAATCCGCTTCATGGTTATAAATACGACTCGTTCAATCATGACGTGCTGAAGACTGCAACCGTGGTTGACGGAAAGATTCGTACAGCTAACGGCATGGAATATGCTGTGCTCGTAGTACCGCAGTCTCGTCCCATGAACCCTAACGGAATAAATACTGCAGCAGAAGACATTTCACGACTGAAGGCACAAGGCGCTAAGGTTATAGAGCAACCTTGGACAGAAGCTGACCTTAGCAGCATCGGCATTGAGCGAGACATCGTGCTTCCTGAAGGTCTGGACTATGCTCACCGTAAGGCAGAAGATGGCGATTTCTACTTCATAAGCAATCAGTCAGACAAGAATGTAAACTTCTTCCTTGATGATCTGAAAGTCCGTGCTAACAAATGGCAATACGCTTATTTTGTAGATTGTCAGACATTAGACATGGTTAGAATAAACGATCTGATGAGAAAGACAGAACTTTCCCTTGCTCCAGGCGACTCTCGTTTCCTCCTTTTCGGTGATGTGAACATGACTGGACTTCCAGGTTATTGCAATATTGAGACAAAGGAGATTGCAGACATTTCAGACAACCTCTGGCAGATGGATTTTGCTTCTAACGAGCAGAAGGTGGAGACTACAGAGCTGAAGCCTTGGAACGAGTATGATAATCCGCAGATAAAATTCTATTCCGGCACTTGCCATTACAAGACTACACTCACGAGCAAGGCACTTGACAAGGCTTTGAACGAACTGGAAAAAAATCCACTCTCACGCATTTATCTCTCTCTTGAGAATGTGGATAACATTGCTGCTGTAGAAGTGAACGGAACGCCTTGTGGAACTGTTTGGCGTGCACCTTACAAGATTGACATTACCAATGCGCTGAAGCAGGGCACAAACAAGTTGAATATTCAGGTTACAAATACTTGGGCTAATGCTCTTCTCGGTAATGATCTCGGCACACCTCCATTCTCAAACATCTGGACTAACGGTAAGTATCGTCGAGCAGAAAAAGAACCGCTCCCATCAGGATTGACAGGAGCAGTTAAAATCATTTTAGAGTAAAGTTCCTTCCTTCCTTCCTTCCTTCCTTCCTCTTACTTAACTTTTTTAACCCGCATTGCAGCGATTTTTCACGTAACTCCTTGTTTCTCAGGAGGCGGATTTTTTTGAGGTGATTTTTTGTGCACCACAGATTTCACCTTCCCAAGCGGATGTGGATTTATGTCCAACAGTGAGTATATTGCAGA
>JAZRYU010000036.1:0-20607 GCA_045600885.1 Prevotella sp. | reverse complement strand
TCTCAGCCATCTACTCACTGTTGGACATAAATCCACATCCGCTTGGGAAAGTGAAATCTGTGGTGCACAAAAAATCAACTCAAAAAAATCCGCCTCCTGAGAAACAAGGAGTTACGTAAAAAATCGCTGCAATGCGGGTTAATTCGTTTTATGTACCTTTCAGTGTACCATAGTGCACCATAAGGTACATTTATTAAAAGGCTGATATTCAGATGCTTAACGGTGTCGATGTACCTGTGTACCTTGTTTTAGTCTTTTTGCGTTGGCAAAGGTAGTAAAAAAAATCGATATAATCAAATATTTTCTGTTAGAATTGATTGGTATCAACCAACGGGTTGTCACAAAAGTGACGCAGAACCCAAAAACGTAGTGATCTCTAAGAATTCATTAAGGCAATGATATACCATTTGTCATGGTAACCTTACCCGCCTAGAGTTCTGTATTCTTGGCAAAAGGAGCGGTGAGGGAGAGCTGTGCTCCTGAAATGTCGAGTTGCTGAACCCCAAATGGTCTAATGATCAATTGGGGTTAAAGCCCGCGCTCGGACTTATTGTTATTGAGTTCCCAGAATGGTCTGGGAGTGAATTGCTTAATTATAAAACTGCAAATCGCAGTCTATGCCCTAAGCCATGGAAAGCTCTAAGCATAGTGTCAAAGGAGACTCGTGGGTTACCACGCTCAATGTTGGAGATCGTAGAACGTCCGACGCCGATTTTCTTGGCAAGTTGAACTTGCGTTAAACCAGCTCTTAGACGTTCTGCTTTCAATTGCTCGGCAAGAATGAAAGCTTCAACCTCGCTATCAAATTCATTGCGGCTATCAGTGCCAACCTCTCCATATTGTATATCGAGGATTTCGTCATAGTTGTCGCCGCAATTCATTATTGCTATGTCTTTTTCTTTTTGGGTCATCACTATTTGTTTTTCTTGTCTGCATTTTGATCCCTATATAATGGAGGAAACGAATTAACGTAAATTTAACGTAATTTCTTAGTGTATCGCATGAGTTGCAAGCGATACGCTTATCTTTTCCTACTATATTCTAAATATTTTAAACAAAAATGAAAGTTTTTTCGTTCATAATTTGTTTTTATCAGAAAACTTCTTACCTTTGCAAAAAATTTTCTCTAACAGAAAGTATGCGCATCATTAGTACATCCACAATAAAGAAATACTACGAACAACATGCCGATGCCAAAGACCCTCTTATTCGTTGGATGAAAATCGTTACGCAAGCTCAGTGAAACACACTTGCAGACATTAAATCAGATTTTCCTTCAGCCGATTATGTTGGAAACCAACGATATGTATTTAACATTAAGGGTAATTCATACAGATTGGTTGTTGTGGTTAAGTTCACTCCGAAGTTCGTGTTTGTAAGATTCATTGGCACTCATGCCGAATACGATAAAATAGATTGCTCAACAATATAAACAAATTAAGCTATGTGTAATTTTTCAAAAGAACAGTACGAGTTCGCTCTCAAAAGGATAGAAGAACTTATAGACATTGTTCCTGACTGCGAAGTAACAGCTACTCCAGAAGCCCTGGAACTCTCTATTATGTCAGAAATTGTTATGCAATATGAGGAAGAACATTTCTCCATGGCTGACGATATAGCTGACTATGATTACAGAATGGCTAAGCAACAAGAATTGGTTCTTGAAGCAGTGTAATGTTCTTGAACACCAAACCGCCGCAGACGCTTATGAGATTATTACAAGCATCTGCGGCAATGTTTTGGGGGACCAGATTATAAATCTTTTCCTTATTTTACTTCTGACGAATAAAGATGTTGATAGGCGAACCAGTAAGGGTCCAGTTTTCACGAATCTTATTCTCCAGGAAGCGCTTGTACTGTTCTTTCACGTACTGCGGAAGGTTGGCGTAGAAGACGAACGATGGTATCTGTGTGTCTGGGAGCTGTGCGCAGTACTTTATCTTTATGAACTTACCCTTTATTGATGGCGGTGGTGTTGCCTCTATGATAGGCAGCATTACCTCGTTGAGCTTGGTTGTTCCGATGCGCGCCTTGCGGTTGAGATAGACTTCCTTTGCTGTCTCAAGAACCTTGAAGATGCGCTGCTTGGTGAGGGCAGAGGCGAAGATGATAGGGAAATCCTTGAACGGTGCCATGCGCTCACGAATGGCGTTGGTAAAGGTATCAATGACCACCTGTGATTTCTCCTCCACAAGATCCCACTTGTTTACTACGACAACAAGGCTCTTATTGTTCTTCTGGATAAGCTGGAAGATGTTCATGTCCTGTGCCTCAATGCCTCGTGTGGCATCAATCATAAGGATGCAGACATCGCTGTTCTCGATGGCGCGGATAGAGCGCATTACGCTATAGAACTCCAGATTCTCGGAAACCTTGTTCTTACGACGAATACCGGCTGTATCTACGAGATAGAAGTCAAAGCCGAACTTATCGTAGCGTGTATAAATGCTGTCGCGAGTAGTTCCGGCAATATCAGTAACGATGTTGCGGTCTTCGCCGATGAAAGCGTTGATGAGAGAGCTCTTTCCCGCATTCGGACGACCAACAACGGCAAAACGAGGTATTCCTTGTTCTACCACCTCTGGATCCTCCTTAGGGAGTGTCTCAAGGATGAGGTCAAGCAAATCGCCTGTACCAGAACCTGTTGCGGCAGAGATACACTGCGGATCACCGAGACCCAGCTTATAGAACTCCGCTCCGAGGTAGATACCCTCGTTGTTGTCAATCTTATTGACACAGAGGATGATAGGGAGCTTTGTGCGGCGAAGGATGAGAGCCACGTCCTCATCCCAGTCTGTTACGCCATTGAGTCCGTCGCAGACGAAGAGGATAAGCTGTGCTTCCTCTGTTGCGACAATAACCTGCTTGCGAATCTCCTCTTCGAAGATATCGTCAGAGTTTACTACCCATCCACCGGTATCCACAACAGAGAATTCACGACCACACCATTCGCATTTTCCATACTGGCGGTCGCGTGTGGTGCCGGCTTCATCACTGACAATGGCACTACGGGTTTTTGTTAATCGATTGAAAAGTGTGGACTTACCCACGTTAGGGCGTCCTACAATAGCTACTAAATTTGACATTCAGTTTTTAGTTTTTGGTTTTCGGTTTTGTAGGGCGAAAAATACTATTTAAGATTCCCCCTCAGGGGTTAGGAGGACTCTTGTGGGGGCTATCTTTGCATCGCGCTGTGGAGAGCGTCGGCTTCTTCTGAAAGTTGCTGTGCCAAGCCCTTATCTACATACTCTGCTGCCTCGGCACATACGCTGAGCACATATACATAGATGGCAGGATTAATGCTGCTGTTTGAACCTGCAGGAAGCTTGCTAAGGTAGTTAAGGTACTGATGAGCATAAGTCACAAACTCATTGATGATAGCCTTTGCCTTCGCCTTATCACCAGACTTTGCATATACCTTTGCAAAGATGAAGCTCTGGTCGGAGAAGTTGCGAGGAACATTGTAAGAAGGGATTTCCTTCTCACAGATGTCAGCAATCTTGCGTGCCTTGTCCTTCTGTCCCTTCTCAAGCAGACGCTCAGCAAGGTTAGAGAGCATACGACGGTGAGTGTAGCACATGCGCGTTACAGTCTCATCAAGGTAGATGCCCTTTGTGCTAAGTCCGCCGAACTTAAATCGGTTAACGACACTATTATATGAACGTTCTGTATCGAAGTTCTTAGGATTTATCTCACCATTACGGTCAGCATACTCATCGCTTGTAAGGAATGGAGTGATACGGTTAGCAAGACCTTCCCGAATGAAGTTGTCGCCGAGATTCATGAAATTGTCTGCGCCTACAGTCGTAGCCACATAGAGCGGACGAGTCCAGTTGTGGTTAGCAAGAAGCTCAAGCATCATGAGGTCGCTCTTGCCGAGAGCACGCTTGCCAGAGAGCGAGATAACCATCTTGTCAGGAATCTCCATGCCTTCAGGAATCATCATACCCGACTTGCGAACCGCCTTCTTATCGATAGTAAGATAAAGCGTGTCGGTAGGAATGCAGTGGTATTCCTCTGACATCGGATTGCACACCCAGTGGTCGAGAACATTACGCAGCTCGAACGGTTCATCGCCAAACTGCTTCTTTGCCTCCGCAGGATTAGTCTCGTATATTCTGCGTACCTGCTCCTTCAGGTCTGGCTCTACATAAACGATGTCGTTTTGGCCAGAGCAATAATGATAGCGCTTCCAAGAGATAGGGAGCGAAGGAGAATCGTATGCAGGGCGAACCATCTGGTCGATGTACCAGTCTGTAGCAAGGTAAGAGAGGTTGCAGACGCGAACATCCGTATTCTTGCCCTCAACATCCTGAGTGTACCAGAGAGGGAAGGTATCGTTATCTCCGTTAGTGAAGATAATAGGATTAGTGCCTTCCTGGAGAGAGTTGAGATAGTTCTGTCCGAAATCACGGCAAGTATAGCGACCTGAGCGGTCGTGATCGTCCCAAGTCTGAGATGCCATCTGCACAGGCACAAGGAGACAGGCGATAGCTGCGACAGCCGTAGGGATAGTGCCGTTAAGCTTCAACTTCTTCAGTCCCTCGATGATGCCAAGAACACCAATACCACACCAGATAGCGTATGCATAGAAAGAACCTGCATAAGCATAGTCTCGCTCACGAGGCTGCTGCGGAGTCTGGTTGAGGTAGAGCACGATGGCAAGACCTGTCATGAAGAAGAGGAAGCAGACAATCCAGAACTGCTGGATGCCTCGCTTGCCACGGTAAGCCTGGAAGAAGAGTCCGATGAGACCGAGCAGGAGCGGGAGACAATAGAACACGTTGTGTCCCTTGTTGTTTGCCAAATCGTCAGGAAGATTCTTCAAGCCGTCAGCCCAAGGGAGGATTTCATCAATGAACGAAATACCTGTTATCCAGTTGCCATGCTCAATCTCTCCGTTACCCTGAATATCATTCTGACGACCAGCGAAGTTCCACATGAAGTAACGCCAGTACATGAAGTTAACCTGGTAAGAGAGGAAGAACTGTAGATTCTCTAATGCTGTAGGAATGACGACAAGGCCGCTTTCATTGGTTCTTGAAGCCACTTCCACACCCTTAATGCCGCCGAGCCAGCTGTTGTAAGCGGAAGCATGAGCCTTGCTGTGCATACGAGGGAAGAAGACATTCTGTTCGAACTTTGGACGATCCTTGCTATCTACGATGAAGTATTCATCCTTCTGATCTTCGCTCTTCTTCTCCACCTTAGAGTAGATCGGAGCACCTTCCTTCATCTCCACATGACCGTCATCACCATACTTATAGTCGCTATTGAATGTCTGACCATAGAGCAGCGGAGTGTCGCCATACTGGTCGCGGCTGAGGTAGTTTCCGAGAGTGAAAATATCCTCCGGTGAGTTCTGATCCATCGGTGTGTTGGCAGCTGAGCGGATAACGATTACCGCATAACTTGAATAGCCAATCATGATCATGAGCAGAGAGAGAAGCGTAGTATTCTTCAGGCGTGAAGTAACCTTCTTGAGACCGAAGCCTGAACCAAGGAAGATAAAGAGCGCGACAGATATTACAACTCCCACCAAACCTGCCGTCCAACCGAATCCGATACACGGAATACCGAGAAGGAAGACTGAGAGGCAGAAGGAGATGTTTTCGCGAATCTTGTTGTTCTGCGTATAACTCTCATAGACACCCCACAGAACAGTTATAATGAGCAGGAGGAGGTAAATGATCTCGCCTGTGTTGAAAGGCAATCCCATGACATTCACAAAGAGGAGTTCTGACCATCCGCCGACCTTCACGATGCCCGGAACCACGCCGTAGAGGATGGCTGCAATAAGCACAAAAGACACGCAGAGCGCAATCAGAGAGCCCTTGAGATTAGCGTCTGGAGTGCGCTTGTAGTAATAAACAAGCACGATAGCAGGCAGACAGAGCAGGTTAAGGAGATGGACTCCGATACTGAGACCTGTGAGATAGAAGATAAGCACAAGCCAACGGTCTGCATGAGGTTCGTCTGCATGATCTTCCCATTTGAGGATGAGCCAGAAGACGACTGCCGTGAAGGCTGACGAATAGGCATAAACCTCACCTTCCACTGCTGAGAACCAGAAAGTGTCGCTGAAGGTATAGACGAGAGCGCCAACCATACCCGCAGCCTCAATGCCGATGAGTGTAGAGAGCGGCATGTTCTCGCCCTTGAGCATCGCTTCCTTGCGGTCAGGGTCAAGAATCAGTTTACGGCTGAGATTGGTGATTGTCCAGAAGAGGAACATGATACACGCAGCACTGAGCAGTGCCGACATGGTGTTTACCATTCGCGCCACGTCGGAAGGATCGCTTGCAAACTGAGAGAACAGGTTTGCCGTAAGCATGAAGAAAGGTGCGCCAGGTGGGTGACCAACCTCAAGCTTGTAGCCTGTGGAAATAAACTCAGGACAGTCCCAGAAGCTGGCTGTCGGTTCAATGGTGCTGCAATACACGAAGGCAGCAATGAGGAATGCCACCCATCCGAAGATATTGTCCACCAACTTAAATTGTTTCATATTATCGGTTTTTGATTTGACGATTTGAAGATTAGACGATTGGCGTTTTAGCGCACAAAAAATCGCGTGCAAAGTTACTAAATAATTGGCTGATAATGATAAACATTAATATTTTTTTGCATTTTTGCACTATTTTTTGAGATTTATTATTCCATTTCGGGAAAAAGTTTGTAATTTTGCAGCCCGAATGTGCGTATAGTGCACATTATATTATATAGTCAAATGTACAATTTATCACAGTTCATACTTGACTTTCAGAGCATCAAGGAAAGCGAAGAAACCTTCTCCTTCAAACTCAACGACGAATATTTCGAGGCCATTGAGGCTACAGAGATACGAGGCGGTGAGGTTGAAACCACCGTCAAGGTGAGTCGCAAAAACGGCTGTTTCGAAGTAGTTTTCCTTTCTGAGGGAACAGTTACCGTTGACTGTAGCAGATGTCTCGACCCAGTCACCCTGCCAGTCGCAACTGAAGACAAACTGTATGTTAAGCTCGGCGAGGATTACCTTGACGAAGGCGACGAGATGATCATCATCCCAGAGAGCACGCAGAAGTACGACGCTTCCTGGCATATCTACGAGTTCATAGCCCTCACAATCCCACCACAGCACTCACATCCAGAAGGCGAATGCAATCCGGATATGATGTCGTTGCTATATAATAAGGATGGAGACGATGACGGAAATTCCGAGCAAAACATCGATCCACGATGGGCAGCACTCAGCGCCCTTAAACTATAGAATAATTAATAATAAAAAACTAAAAGAATATGGCACATCCTAAAAGACGTCAGTCTAAAACACGTACACTCAAGAGAAGAACTCACGACAAGGCAACTCTCCCTACTCTCGCAGTATGCCCTAACTGTGGCGCATACCACATCTACCACACTGTTTGCCCTACTTGCGGCTACTATCGTGGCAAGATCGCTATCGTAGTTGATGCAGCTGAATAAGAAGAGCCTTTAAACTTATGAGTAAGATTAACGCTATAATCACTGGTATCGGCGGCTACGTTCCTGAGTACATCCTTGACAACGAGGAGCTCTCAAGAATGGTGGACACTAACGACGAGTGGATTATGACGCGTGTAGGTATCAAAGAGCGCCGAATCCTTAAAGAAGAAGGACTCGGCACATCTTATATGGCACGTAAGGCGGCTATGCAGCTCATCCAGAAGACAGGCGTTGAACTGGATTCTATCGATGCGCTCATCGTCACTACCTCTACTGCCGACTATAAGTTCCCTTCAACAGCATCCATCGTTGTCGGTAAGCTCGGACTCAAAAATGCCATGGCTTTCGACTTCTGGGCTGCCTGCTCGGGATTCCTCTACACGCTCGACGTGGCTGCATCTATGATTCAGAGCGGCCGCTACAAGAAAATCATCGTTATCGGTGCCGACAAGATGTCGTCTGTTGTTGACTACACAGACCGCGCCACTTGTCCGCTCTTTGGTGATGGTGCTGCTGCCGTACTCGTTGAAGGCACAGAAGAAGAGAACATCGGTGTTCTCGACCACCACTTCCGCACTGATGGTTCCGGTCTTCCATTCCTCCACCTCAAGGCAGGAGGTTCGGTATGTCCAGCCACTCACTTCACTGTTGATCACCGCATGCACTACCTCTATCAGGAAGGTCGCACTGTCTATCGCTACGCTGTTTCTTCAATGAGCGAAGACTGCGCTATCATTGCAGAGCGCAACAACCTTGACGAAAGCAACATCCGCTACGTTGTGCCTCATCAGGCTAACATGCGTATCATTGAAGCTGTTGCTAAGCGTCTGAAGCTCAGCATGGATCACGTAATGGTAAACATCGAGCACTTCGGTAACACTTCTGCTGCAACTATCCCACTCGCTCTCTGGGAGAACGAAAAGAACCTCAAGAAGGGCGACAACATCATCCTCACAGCCTTCGGTGCCGGCTTCGTTCACGGAGCTTCTTACCTCAAATGGGCTTACGATGGCGACAAGGCATAAAGCGGTATAGGTTTTACCTACAAAAAAGAAAAACCCCCTCTCAGATATAAAAGGCAAGCACTGACCAACAGTGCTTGCCTTTTGTGTAAGTTAACGTCAAAACTTCCCAATCCAGTCCTCTCCTGTTGGCGAGTGGAAGGCGTGGATGCCTACAGTCTCTGCCGCAGCACAGTTCTTAGGAGAATCGTCTATGAAGACCGTCTCCTCAGGATCAAGTTCGTTCTCTTGAAGCACGAGCTGGAAGATCTCTGGCGAAGGCTTTATCATGCCAAGACGATTGGAGAGGTAGCACTTCTCAAAATAATCGTCCACGGTAAGTCCCAGAATCTGACGGAAGAACTCGTTCTCCGCCTGACTCCAGTGAATCTCGTTGGTGTTTGACAGAAGGAAGAGGCGGTAGCGCTTCTTCAGTGCTATCAGCTCCTGAAGCCTGTGGACAGGCACATCGGTAAGAAGCGAAGCCCAGGCATGAACAATCTGCTCGTCAGAAGCAGTGCATCCCGAAGCCTTCCTCCTTACTTCATCACAAAACTGCGGGATTGTTATCGCACCAATCTCCAACTCATGGAAGAGATCTTCCTGTATGCAGAAGTCCACATAATGACCTACTTCCTCTGCATTTATCTTCTTAAACTCAGACACGCAGATATCCTTGTCCAGATTGACAAGGACACCGCCGAAATCAAATATCAAGTTTTTCACCACCTTTTAATTTACAGTTATTCTTGTAGAAATTGTTGTTTTATTATTCTCTTAGGGTATTTGTTTTTATTATTCTCTTGGGGAATTTGTGGAATATGGGGAAGTTTTTATTTGTCTTAGTAAGGAATATAAATTTCCCCATGTTCCCCATTTTCCACACGAGATAAAATTAATTATCATTTTCTCCACGAGATAAAAACAACCATCACTTTCCACACGAGATTATTCAATTATCTATTTTCAATTCACCATTATCCATTACGACCTTCGCCTTTCCGCCATTCTTCAGTTTTCCGAAGAGCATAGCGCGCATAAGCAGCGGCTTGAGCTGTGACGTTATCACGCGATCCACCTCACGACCACCATATTCAGCCGAGAATCCCTTATCCAGAAGATAGTCAAAGGCGGCATCTGAGAGTTCAAGAGTGACATTCTTCGCAGCCAACTGCTCCTCCAGTCTGCGGAGCTTCTTGTCGAGAATAAGCTTAGCCATCTTGCGATCCATATCGTTGAATACCGTTATGCCTGTGAGGCGGTTAAGGAACTCCGGCTTGAACGTGCTCCGAACCTTCTTCATCATCGCCTCTCCCGAACTGATGTTTCCCACGAAACCGATGTTCGCCTTCCTTGCATGCTGTGCACCAGAGTTCGTGGTCATAAGGAGTATGACGTGGCGGAAGTCTGCTTTCTGCCCCTTATTATCGGTCAGAACGGCATAGTCCATTACCTGCAAGAGGATGTTGTAGATGTCCTCATGAGCCTTCTCCAACTCGTCGAGCAGAAGAACGCAGTGCGGAGTCTTGCGGATAGCGTCAGTCAGCAGACCGCCATCTTCATAGCCAACATATCCTGCAGGCGAGCCTATGAGCTTTGCCACAGTATGCTTCTCCGCATATTCACTCATGTCAAAGCGGACAAGCGGCAGTGACAGTTCCTGAGCAAGCACCTTCGCAACCTCCGTCTTTCCCACGCCCGTAGGTCCCACGAAGAGCAGACTCGCCATCGGCTTATTGTCTTCCAGCAAACCGGCACTCGCCATCTGCACAGCCTCGGTCACTTCCTTGACAGCCTTGTCCTGACCGTAAATCTGCGACTTTATATGCTGCTCCAGATGCTCCAGCTTCTGAACATCATCCTCATTCTCAGCGAGAGTATCAACGCCGCAAATCTTCGCCAGCACCTGCGCTATGTCTGCCTTGCCGACCCCCTCCGAGGAGGTCGAGCACTCCCTCCTTGCTCCAGCCTCGTCAATGAGGTCTATCGCCTTGTCTGGCAGGAACTTACCGTTCATGTATTTCGCCGCACCTTCCACGGCATAGCGTATAGCCTCGTCGGTGTAAGAGACACCGTGATATTCTTCATATTTCTGCTTCAAGCCCATGAGAATCTTGTGGCATTCTTCTATGGAAGGCTCCAGAATATCAATCTTCTCGAAGCGACGGGCAAAGGCTTTTGCACGAACAAAATGCTTGTTGTATTCCTCATAGGTCGTTGCACCCATGAAGCGGAAGCTATCCTTCGTAAGATAAGGCTTAAGTAGGTTTGAGGCATCGAGCGAGCTACCTTCAGTACGACCGGCACCTATTATGTTGTGAATCTCGTCAAGGTAGAGCACTACCCTACCCTGCTCTTCCATGCCCTTGAGCACCATCTTCAGTCGCTTCTCAAGGTCGCCGCGATACTGCGTGCCAGCCATCAGTGCACCGAGATCAAGCTCGTATATCTTGCAGTCCTTCAGTCGTTCCGGCACATCGCCAGACTCAATCCTTGCTGCCAGTCCGTAAGCCAGGGCAGTCTTTCCCACGCCAGGTTCTCCGACATGCAGCGGATTGTTCTTGTCCTTACGGCAGAGAATCTGAATGGTACGTTCCAACTCAGCCTCGCGACCGATGAGCGGATTGCTGTCAGCGAGCTGATCGTTCAAGCAGGTTGCATATTGCTGCCAACGGTTCTTATTCACGGTAGGCTCGGAAAACTCCTCGCCAAACTCCTCTGCCATCATCTCTTCTATGTCATGCTCACGATACATGACATTCTCGGCAGACTCGCGCTTCTCTTCGTCGCTATATTCCTCTATAATCCTGCTCATAAAGTTACCTTCGTCTCCTTGGGCAATTTCCATAAGCAGGTCCTTGGCGTATGAATTCTCAAGCATGAAGATAGCCTTTATCACGTGAGGCACATCCATTTCCTTGGCACTCGAAGCGAACATTATGTCAGCAGCATAGTTCATCATCTCGGTAAACTGCACAGAAGGATAGGCACACTCATATTCTACGTCTTCAGGCACGACGGAATTATGCTCCATCATGTAATAAGTAAGATAGCGCGACGTCTCCGTACCGCCAGAGGCAAGTATGTACGGATTCTGCCATGCTATGTTCCACAGCAACTGTTCGGGAGTAACGAACTCATCGCGATGCTCCGCGTTGGATTTGTTTGTACGGTCTATGGCATCCTTCAGCAGCAGCGATGCCTTTTCTATTTCTATCACCTTTTAAAATCTTAGATTTAATATTTCTTGTGGAAATTGTTTTGTATAATTCTCTTGAAGAAGATGATTTTTATTATTCTCTTGGAGAAATTGTTATTTTTATTATTCTCTTGGGGAATTTGTGGAAAGTGTGGAAACTAGTCAATGTTATAACTTCCACATATTCCACACTTTCCACACGAGATAAAAACAATCATCACTTTCCACATGAGATAAAAACAACCATCACTTTCCACACGGGATTGCTCAAGTATCAATTCTCTGTTTTACTTTCAGCCTCAGCGGGAAGCCTTCCTCGCGAGCCATCATTGTAGCCCTTTGCACCTTTGACTGTGCAACATCGTAGGTGTATGTTCCCACTATGCACTGTCCGTTATTGTGTATCTCGAGCATCATCTTCTCCGACTGCGCCGCGTCGTGGAAGAAAACGGTACGCAGCACCTCCACCACAAATTCCATTGTGGTGAAATCGTCGTTTAGCATCAGCACGTCGTACATCGTCGGCTCCTTCACGAAGATCCTCGACCGCACATTGGTCTGTCCTTGTTGTTCCATTCTTTATCTTTATTAAAACTTCTTCTGACGTAAGTTAACGCAGCAAAGTTAGTACAAAAAAATGTATTTTGCAAGCCTTTCCCCATTTTTCTTCACGTTGACGCAAGAAAAAGACACATCTTACGTTCAATTAGGCTATAGTCATTCTCTCATTTTGATGTTTATTTGTCAGCAGACATTACCCAGTCATATTTCTTCACCCATCTCCATATTGTAACTCTAGCAAGGCCTGTCATGCAAGAAGGCAAATATTTGAGAATGGGTAATACATTTGTATTGAAACGCTAAACAAAGTTATTCAAGAGACATTCTGTCTGACTCAGATATAAACTTTTCTGCTTAACAGGCGAAACTCTTAAGAAGAAATAATTGCCAAGAATTGTCACGGGGATAAGCTAAATGCCTTAAGATTAAGGAGTTAGCTAAAACTGTAAATTCTTGTAAATTATTAAAGGGAAAAATATTTGGCAGAAAGCAGAAAAATCCTTAACTTTGCAGCTGGAATGAAACCTCCTCACAGACATTCCATCAAGGCACAAAAGCCGCCACCTTACCACAAAATGCCGTTCTCGTCAGCGAACATAGATCATCCACATAAACAGTTTATGTGCTTCAACACATAGGCTGTTTATGTAGGTGTTAGTTTTAACCTAATTCAATAAAATATGTGTAACAAGATTTATATTATAGCCTTTTCTTTTCTCGTATTCTGTACTAATGTATTTGCACAAAATCGCAGCAAGTCGGTTTATTTGGAACTGATGGGACCATCAGACATGATTGGTGTGTCGTATGATGCCCGTATAATGCCCGACTCGAAATTTGGTTACAGAGTTGGATTGGCATATGCTTCTCCTTATCTTCTTAATATCGATGACAATCAAACGTTCGCCTCTATGCCATTAGGTCTGAATTACCTTGCAGGAAACGGAAACCACAGACTGGAGATTGGCGCAGGTGCCAGTCCCGGCGTTTACCATCACTCTGACCGCAACAAATCGGAAGACAAATTCGGATGTATTGCATTCTGTACCGTAGGTTATCGTTACACTGCAGACAACGGAATCCAGCTACGTTGTGGTGTAAGTCCGTATGTCACTTTTGGCAATAAATACGCAGACAAGAAAGTAAAACCTCTTTACCCATACCTTTCTATTGGCTACGCATTTTAAAGTTTGAGGAATCCCAGGGACAGATACCGTGATCCCCTGCGAGCAATAATATAAACAAATAAGCAACTTTTATACATATATTATGAAACTAATAAGAATAAGCATCTTCTTGACCCTTCTGTCAGTTCTGTTTCTATCTATGACTTGCGCAGAAGAGTTTCCTGAACTGCCTTACAATAGTGATTTCGATGTTACACTGAGCAATCAGTCTGATGAGGAAATCTGTTTCTTGATGGATTACGGTCTTTCGCCTACGCCTATGGAGTTGAAAAAGTATGACTTTAACGCAATGCTGACTTTAAAGGCTAATGATGAGACAAGTTCCTGTTATGTTCTTTCTGTAAAAGACGCAGAAAAGATCTATGTGAAGTTTCTCATTATCAAGAAAAGTAAACTGGAGAAAACTCCCATTTCAGAGCTGAAGGACAACAGCATGTTTGACAAGGAGTTGATTCTTTCTTACGAGGATCTTAAAGCAATGGATTTTAAAGTCACATACTATGGCAAGGATTAGACAATACATACCTATACTATGCATTTTGCTATTGCAAAGTTGCAGCACAGAGTTTCACAGTTACTATGTACTGCTTGTCAACAAATCGGATGAAGACATAGTGGCTGTTTTGACACGGTCTCACGAACCTGATGTAACCATGCATAATTTCAATGGCGGAGATGACTACAGCGTCATCAAGGCCAAGTCCGGAAGGGAATATGAGTTTACAAACTTGGTTGATGACGATGATGATTATGGATACATAGCACTTCGCATTATAAAGAAGAGTACGGCAGACAAGTACACGAAAGAAGAAGTGATGTATGAAAACTACATCTTTGACAAAAAGATTGTAAAATCGTACCGCGATCTTGCGGAACAGAACTACGTCATCACATACGATGGCAAAGATTAATGGCAGTATGAACAGCAAATTGATAATAACACTGATCTTTCTGTTTCCATTCTGTACATGCACCTTTGCACAGAAAGGAGACAAGGGCGTTTTTGCAGAGGTATGGGGACCTTCTGTTGGCGTTGGTGTGACTTATGATGCCCGCGTAAAACCAGGCTCAAAACTCGGATACAGGGTGGGATTGGCAACAAACTTTTCGGGCTGGTACTGGCCAAGCTTGCTGAAAAACGGCAAGCGTCAGACATCCCTGACAGCTCCTATAGGAGCAAACTATCTGATTCCTGTTGCTCATCAAGGTGAGAGTAGTGTGGAAATAGGAGTTGGCACCAATTTAGGCATCTATCGCAATGAGGGACACCGCTGGGTTGGCGACCGTGTTGGTCCCGGCGATGGTATTGCCTATATGGAGAACATTCACAGGGAGGACTTCAAGGAAAGTACTTTCGGCTATTTCTGCTATGGTAGTATCGGCTACCGCTACTCACCGCACAATGGAGGTGTTCAGTTCCGCTGCGGCATAAGTCCATCGTTCAACTTCGGCGACAAGCATGGCGTGAACACAAAGGAACTGATAGTTTACTATTCTCTTGGATACACATTCTGATTAATGAATTTAGGGACATGAGACAGCTGTGAGGGAATCACAGGAACAGGTGCCGTGACCCTCTGTTGTGTTAATTCATGAATTTGATCATGCATGGGCATTTAACTATGATAAAGATGGATATGATTCCATAAATAGTGTGTCTGTATATAAAAGATTATCGACAAAGAATTTATTAGAATAAAAAAGAGCCTCCTTTTATCCTCAAAATCCGCTAATAGTTCTAATAGTGCAGAGGAAAGATGTCCAACAAAGATTTATTTCAGTGAGTCAGAGAACCGTCCCCTGACTCAGGTGTCTCTACATCGCCACCAATTCCCTTCCGATAGCTTGAATCTCATTCAGTATCAAGCTTTCACGATCTTTAGATGGTTTCTTCATTCCGTTGATGTATTGTGCCATCAGGCTTTGGCTAATGCCTATACGACGGGCAACGGCAGAAGCGTTGAGTTCTGGGTGACTAAGAAAAACACGCGAGATTCCTTGTGGTTCAGGGTCATCATATTCGAAACTTTCAAACGAAATGTCTTCGTCAAGAGCATACCAATGTATTCCCTCGTCGTCCATCTCATAGTCGTTGCGCTGTTCCTCTGTAGCATTGTTGAGACGTTTGTACCATAGCAAGGACTGGAATACAGTCTTGCCATTGTCAGTCAAGCCGTATATGCGGTTGTCTGCGAACCAAATCTTTGTAAGTATCATATTACGATGCAAAATTAGGTAATAAAATCATAACCACCAAATAATATTAAGATTTTAACTTTTCTTCATTGAAAAGTTCTCCAATTGAGCAACGATAGAAGTGAATAATTCATGTAATTGGTATGTATTTCATGCTTTTTATCGTTTCAAAACAATATTTTTGCAATAAAACGTTCTTTTCTGCGAAACATTTTCTAACTTTGCAGCTGTTAGAAGGTTAAAACATTAAAACAAATAAAATATGTGCACTTATAACCTCACGTTCAATGATGCTGTTGTAGAAGGCGCAAAGAAATCTTTTCAGACGGAGTCTGCCATCACTAAGTGGATGGAACAACAGATAGAACGTTTGCTTCGTCAAATAGTAGTGGAAGATAAGCCAGGGAAAATGCCTTCGCGAAAAATCTCTGTGAGTGATCGTATAAAAGCTCTCTCCAATGTTCCAGCCTCTTATGATAATGCAGATTATAAGAAGGAAATGGAAGATGTGTTGTCATATAAATACCAGTAACACATGAAAGTATTTCTCAGCAAGCATACACTTGAATTAAACCTACAAAAGATAGAAACAGTAAGTGTTAACCAAGGTATTATGACACGTTTATTTGGATCTGGCTCAATTACAATAAAGGGAACAGGTGGCACTTCCGAATCGTTTCCTTGTATTGCTGATCCTTTTGAGTTTAGAAAGAAATTTCAAGAGGCTTTAGGTTAAACTAAGTAGTTTTTTTAGACATTATATCATTATTTTATGCAAGAAAATCCACTTTATCGTGGATTTTCTTGTTTTTTTCGTTTAAAAGTTGTTACTTTGCACCAAAAAGAAACGAATGGAAGAAAACGTAATAACACTTGAAGACGTGAATCTTTTCCTTGAACAATTCAAGGTGAAAGCCAGTGTGTTTGGGATCATTTACCGTGTGCGAGAAAAAAATGAGGACACTTTGTTCAAGCTTGGAATATCTGCCAAGATGAGAGAAAAGATTGTCCTTTCTTTGGAAGGTATTGATTTTAGCCACACTACTCTTGGAGATGTCTTTGATGAGGGCGATTTGCTGTGGGTGTTTGGCAAGGATTACAAAGGTACGGAATTGTACATTAAAATAACTATAATAGATAATGGACGTTGTCTCTGTGTGTCGTTTCATGAGGCAGAACATCCAATCGTTTATCCATTTAAACCTAAGGAGGAAAAATAATGAAAAGTCCATTTGCAAACTGCGAGGCAAGAATCATACAGAAGCCGAGGACTATTAAGTTCAGAGGTGATGAGTATGAATACACTTATTCTTGCTATGAGTGTGAACTGACGAAGGAACGGTTCACTACCACCGATATGGATGAAGAGAATGTGCAGCAGGTGTATAGGCAGTACAGGGCAAAATACGGAATACCAAGTAGTGAGGAAATTGTTCAATTGAAAGAGAAATATGGCGTTTCTTCAGCTCGGTTGGCGCTCATTCTCGGGTTTGGAGAGAATCAGATAAGCAACTATATTGATGGAGAAATTCCTAACAAGGCAAATGGAAAGACTCTGTCTGCCATCAAAGACCCACGAGTGTTCAGGAGATATGTAGAGCTTGCCAAGGAGCAACTCAAACCTTCTGTCTATGAAAAGTTGATTCAACAAGTGGAGAAACTTATGTACTCTTACTCATTTGATACTTGTGACGGACCAACAATGGTAGCGGAAGATTAATGCCATAAAGAGAAAGTGGGGGATTCATACTGGTAAAGGCAATTGAAAGGTACACTAGAATTTCTTCTGTCTGAAGTGGCAGTAAGGCTCACCGCCCGTCTTCTCGTAATACTTCTGATGATACTCCTCGCCTATCCAGAACTTGCCGAGAGGAAGCAACAGCGTGTTCACCTCGTAACCCTTCTCGCGCAAAAGTGCCATCACTGCCTCTGCCTCTGCTTTTTGAGTTTCATCCTTATAGAATATGCAGCTCCTGTACTGCGGTCCCTTGTCTGGACCAACACCGTCTGTCTGCGCTGGATCGTGCATCTCGAAGAACACCTTGCATAGCTGAGTATAATCGGTTACGGCAGGATCATACTCCACCAGCACAGCCTCAACATGATGAGTAAGATGAGCACGCACGGCTGCATATTCAGGAAACTCCTCCTCGCCACCGGTATATCCTACCAGCGTACGCAAGACACCAGCTTCCTTACCGAACTCATGCTGCACGCCCCAGAAACAGCCGCCAGCAAAAACCGCTATGGCGTTGCCATTGTCCGCTTCCTGGTAAAGTTCTATCCTTGAGCAATTCTCTATCGCTGCCTTCACCATTTCAAGTGCTTTTCCGTGCTTAGCCTGAAGGTCAGGGTAAGCCTTGCCGCGGGCATAGTTATGCTGCAGGTCATTGTATTTCACCTGAAGTGCTATCGGATTTCCTGAGTCAATTACTCTCTGCACATACTCATAGTAGTCGGTTCCTTTCTCGTGTGTGAGCAGCCTCAGCGCATTGACCACACCCACCGGAATGCCGGCATTCAGCAGATCGTCAAACGAGTATTCCGTATCTTCCACAACATCATGCAGGAAACCAGCCATCTTCTCTTCGTCCGTCTTTCCCATCATGCCCACGGTTATGGGGTGGAGAATTACCGGATCACCATCTCTGTCCTTCTGTCCTGCATGAGCCTTAGTAGCTATTTGCAGCGCGATGTCTATTGGGGTAATTTGCACTCTTGAATCCATAATTTCTTAGACTTTTATTTATTTTACAAGTGCAAAGATAAAGCTTTTGCCGAAAATCCCCAAATTTATTTCGCAGAAAATGCCGAGAATCCCCAAATCTTCACATTAAGAATGATATCTTTTGTAATTCTTTGGTCTATTTATGTATGATGCTATAATGTTTTCAACACAAACACAATAACGAACAATGTTTATCGTTTATATAACAAACAGATTAATCATAACAAGAGCGAATATGAAAAAAGTATTATTGATAATCGCCGTTGCATTGATGGCTGTAGCCGCTAATGCTCAGGTGACGTTTGGCGTTAGGGGTGGTTTGAATGTATCGAGAGAATCGGACCAGATTATCACAGTCATCGTAGAGAATGGGGGAACCGAAGAGATAAACTTCTCAAACGATATGAGGTGGCGTGCGGGCGTTAATGTCGGTGGCTTCGTGAATATTCCAGAGAGCAATAAGTTTGACCTTGAAGTGGGACTTTCTTATTCCATGCTCGGTTATAACGATAAGATTATTGAAATAGAAGGAATGGGCGAAAAGAAGCTTGACCATAAGGTGACAAGCCATTATCTCACCATACCTGTCGCTGAGAAGTTCTACCCTACAGGCAACGGCTTTTACTTGGAACTCGGACCGCAGCTTGGCATTCTGCTTTCAAAGAAAGCTACGGTTGACGGTGGCGACTCTTACACTCCGTTCAAGGATGACAACCGCACTCTTGACTTCGGCATTCTCGGAGGCGTAGGCTACGTCTTTCCCAACGGCATGTTCCTCAACGCCCGTTATATCCACGGCTTCACCGAAACATGCAAGGTCTTCAGCGGTGGTAAGAACAGAAACGTCCAGATTTCGCTCGGCTATCAGTTCTAAACCTGCTATCACTACGTGGATGGAACAACAAACACTCTTGAATCCATAATTTCTTAGACTTTTATTTATTTTACAAGTGCAAAGATAAAGCTTTTTGCCGAAAATCCCCAAATTTATTTCGCAGAAAATGCCGAAAATCCCCAAATCTTCACATTAAGAATGATATCTTTTGTAATCCTTTGGTCTATTAACTCCTTTGCCGCCTTTACAGAACCGAAAGTTCGTGGGGAAGGATGATGATTTTATTCTCGTGGGGAAGGTGTGGAATATGTAGAAATCTCAGATGGTGAATCAAATTATCATGGAAATGTTTGGCTGTTAAATTATTATTTACTAATTTTGCAGCCAGAACACAGAACTTAATATCACGCCAATGTCAGCAACTCACGATATGAAAGCGTTCAATACAGCGGGAACTTGTCGCCCGAACGAGCATTATATGGTGGACATCACTGAACGTCTGGAAATCATCCGAAAGATGATTGCCAAAGGCGACTATTTCTGTATAAATCGTGGCAGACAGTATGGCAAGACAACGACGCTTGCCGCATTGGCTAATCACCTAAAGAACGATTATTGCGTCTTCAGCATCAGTTTTGAAGGGCTGGATGACGTTGTCTTCACAAGTGCATCCACAGTTAGTGCTGAATTCCTAAAAATTCTGAAAAGACACGCAAGAGTCAACGGATCGTCAGAGGCAATGCAGTCACTTCTCAAGGATGTCGTGCCAGTGGGATGTAAGGAAATTGCAAGCACAGACTTTGCAGAAGTGATTGATGAATTATGTACTCTCTCAGAAAAGCCTGTAGTAGTATTGATTGACGAGGTTGATCAAGCCAGCAACACTGATGGCTTCATCAAGTTTCTGGGGGTACTTCGCAATATGTTCCTGTCACGAGAAGTATTCAAAACCTTCCAATCCGTCATTCTCGCAGGTGTCTATGACATCAAGAATCTAAAACTGAAGATGCGTTCAGAGGAGCAACATCAGTATAACTCGCCATGGAATATAGCCGTTCCTTTCAATGTTGACATGAGCCTTTCGGCAGAAGGCATTGCAGGAATGCTGGCAGAATACAAGGCAGACCATAGCCTGACTTTTGATGAAGTATTCGTAGGTCAGATGATTCGTGATTACACTTCCGGCTACCCATTCCTCGTTAGCCGTATCTGTCAGATTATCGATGCAGAGCAGTGGACATGGGATAAGGACGGTATATTGAAAGCCGTGAACAAGATTCTGAACGAGGGCAGTACACTGTTTGATGACATAGCCAAGAAGCTGGATGAGTTCCCAGAATTAGAGCGTACCATCAGGGGAATTCTTTTCAATGGCTATCGCTATTCATTCAATTACTACGATAAGGCGACAAATCTTGCCCTCATGTTCAACTTCATCA
>JAZRYU010000035.1:0-4747 GCA_045600885.1 Prevotella sp. | reverse complement strand
TTTGGGAATAAAGCATCGCATCATAATAATGTCGAATAGTATCAAATACCAAACAATGAAAATCATGAGACTTACAACAATGTTACTGCTCGCCGCTATGGCTGGAGCATCTTGCACAAGCAATGCAAAGAACAATCAACTTAACAACACTTTGCGAAGCGACTCTTCTCAGGAAGTCATAGTAGAAACACTCATCCTGGTTGCTCCTGAGGACAGCATCTGCAAGGAACCTGACGTTCGTCCCCAGTATGACGCTAAGGATCAGATGTCATTCTTGTTGAATTTCCTTAACAAGAACCTTCACTATCCTGAAGAGGCATCGAAGAAAGGTATCGATGGCACAGTAAATGTACAGATGGTGGTGGAGAGGGACGGTACTCCTACCAACTTCGAGATCATTCGTGAAGCACATCCTCTTCTCGATGCAGAGGCACTGCGTGTTGCCAAGTTGCTGCCTAAATTCAAACCTGCAATGAAGGATGGCAAACCTGCTCGTTGTGACTTCATTTTCAGCGTACCTTTCAGATGCAAGTAATGAAAACATTTATAATTTGAACACTCATCTTTAATTTACAATCATGAAACGAAATCTTTTATTTATTACTATTCTATTATTATCATTCAACTGCAATGCGCAACAAAAACAGGGCAGAGCGTTCCGTACACGCCAAAGTGACTACTGCATGAAGAATATTAAAACTATCGGAAACAGTAAGATTCGTATCAAGTACGCATTTCAGGCACAAGACATTAAGAATATTGATACCTGGATTGATTGCGGACAGTTGCTCGCAAGCAAAGACATGACACAGTATTCAAGCTTCTTTCTTTTTGAGAATGATGAAGCTTTAAGAGAATGGATTAAGAAGAATCCAAAGAAGAGCAATTATCCGAATGCCTTGAACCTGCATGGACGTGAAAGAGATTATTGGAGTGAATACCAGTATACCCAGATTTACATTAAGGGCAACGAACTGACAGAATGGGCAGCTATGCCTTCTGCGGAATTTCAGCAGTGGCGCTATAAAGAGTCATTCCCAACAATGAAATGGACGCTTGGCAAAGAGATGAGGACCATATGTGGATATGAATGCCAGAAAGCCACATGCCATTGGAGAGGTCGTGACTATGTGGCATGGTTTACGCAGAAGATTCCTTTGAAGTCTGGCCCTTGGAAATTTGGAGGTCTTCCAGGGCTTATCATGAAGATATACGATACAAATAATCTCTATACATGGGAGGCTGTAGCAGTTGAGAATGGAAGTTTCCCAATTATACAGTGGGACGAGACAAAGTTCAAGGAAACCACTCGCAAGAAAGTTTGGGAGATGCAACGTGACTACAATATGAAGTATTCTGAACTTGCAGGCATTATTGACATCCGAACGGGAAGAATGGTCACTAAGCGTTTCCCTTATGACCAGTTGGAATTAGAGTAGTAACATCTTAATAATATCACTTATGAAACGATTTGCAACCCTATTGTTGCTCTTTTGCACTCTATCATCATCCTTCGCACAGATCATAGTTAGCGGTCATGTACGTGATAGTATAGGTAACCCAGTCCAAGCATTTGTAACTCTCTCCCCCAAAGGCACAGGTGCTATGGAGGGATATGCGGATGCGGATGAGAAAGGATACTACAGGATAGAGTACAACGGCAACGTGGATTCTCTTATCATAACAGCATCCGGCATGGGCTTCGGCAACAAGAGTCACATTATTGCCAATCGTACTCAGACGCTTGATTTCAAAATCTCAGAGAAAACTTTTGCCTTGAAAGAAGTTCTTGTCAAGGCAGATAAAATACGTGAGCAAGGCGATACCTTGAATTACAATGTGGCAGCTTATCGCAATCAGAACGACCGTGTCATTGCCGATGTACTTAAAAAGATGCCAGGCATTGAGGTTGAGGATAACGGGAAAATCAAGTTCAATGGCAAGGAGATTAAGAACTTCTATGTGGAGAACATGGATCTGTTGCAAAGTCGATATGGCATTGCCACAAACAACATCTCTGCCGAGGATGTTGCCACAGTGCAAGTCATGCAGCACCATCAGCCTATCCGTGCAATGAAAGACCTTCGCCCCACGGATGATGTGGCAATTAACATAAAGCTTCGCAAGGAGGCAAAAGGTTCTGTGATTCTCACGGCTATGCTTGGAGCTGGCTATGCCGGGAATGGCATTGGTGACCGCATGCAACTCCAGAGCGAACTTGTGGAAATGTATTTTGGTAAACGTCAGCAGAACATGACTCTCTACAAGGGAAACAATACAGGCATTGATGTGTCGCAGGAATTTCGTCAGCATGGAGAAGGAACAGGATTGCTCTACGGCAGTGTACCTCTGTCTGTTAAGAGACCTGCATCACCAGGCGTTGCACAAAAGCGTTATCTGCAAAACCGAAGTCATGTGGCTTCAACCAACCACATCGTGAAGATTGACAGTACACGCGATGTGACCTTCAATGCCGTATATCACGAAGACCGAGTGCGTCAGTGGGGCGAGAGCGTGAGCGACTATTATATCAGTCAGGAACAGCGTATGCGTATTAGCGAGACCACTGCCAGCACAAACAACATCCACCACTTGGAAGCATCGGCAAAGTATCAGGTCAATCAGGAAAAGACATACTTGGTTGATCGCATGAATCTCAATGCCAATTGGAACAGTACAGAGGGAATCGGAACGATGACAGATGGACAATCACCATTGCTTACCATCAACCAGTATCTCAAATGTCCAATGCTAACTATCGACAACGACTTGTCCTTGCTTCGCAATCTGGGCAAAAGTGATTATAATGTGCGATTCAGACTTGGATACAATCAGCAGCCACATCGTCTGACAGTATCACCTACAGGTTATCTTGGCGGAAGTCTTGCCGACTCGCTTGCGCAACACTACACCTCACGCAACATTGTGGCAGATGCGAATACAGGATTTGGATGGAAATTCGGCAACTTCAGATTAAGCTATCTGCTTTATGGTAATTTGAATATGGAGAATGTAGAATCCGAACTTGAAGGCTTGGAACTTCCGAATCCTCAAAACGGCTATTGGTTCAATGAGTATAACGTAGGTATAGAGCAATATGCTCACCTTGACCTCAACAAATGGTTCTTTTCCATCACCCTGCCCATTTCACTTGAAGCAGAACACCTAAAAGACCGTATGATGCATACAAACGAAAGTTGGCTTACTCCTTTCGTACGTCCTCAGGCAGAAATAAAGTACATTATCTCCCAAAGTACATGGTTCACATTAAACAGTGGTTATATGCAGATAATAAACAATGGAGCTCGAGCTGGACATGGGCTTGTAATGCATAACTATCGTACATTCCAACGAAATATGGTTGAAGAAGCCAGTCGGGATCGAATGTTTAACAACAGTTTGTCATTCTATCACAAGAACGCATACCGTCAGTTCTTCGTTAATGCTTCTGCTGCTTGGAACCACAACCACAGCAACAATGTTACAGGCATCGAGTATGACGGCACCCAGATTGTTTGTCGTCTCACGCCAATGCCGCACGATTACGACAATCTGAGTCTTAATGCAGAGACCAGCAAGGGAATAGACTTCTGGCGTACAACCTTCAAACTCGTGGGAGGTTATGGACTTACCAATACAAAGCAACTCATCCAGAGTGTGCCAACCGACGTGCGTACCCGATACTGGAGCACATCTGCATATGTTGTAACCACTCCTCTTTCATGGCTCAGTATTGCATGCGCCTATGCCTACGGACAGAGCAGAAATTATGTATCGAATGCAGCGAACTCTCAGAAATTGAATAATTCGTCAACTCGAATAGACATTAATTTCTTCCCAATACAGAACCTTGTACTTGATGTCGCTGTTGAGGACAACTACAACAACCTCACAGACACCAACCGCCACGCATGGTTTGGTGACATCATAGCAAAGTACAAACTGAAGCATGTCGATTTGGAACTACAGGCAAACAACATCTTCAACCAGCGTCAGTACACTCGTGTCAACTACAGCGGTCTCGACATCTTCACCCAAACCTCACAATTGAGACCAAGAAATGTGGTCATGAGCGTAAGATTCAAATTGTTGTGAACTATATGTTACAGACTTTTTAATTTTACCGTAGCAGCACTATTAATACAAAATAGATTGTCAAATCGAATACATATTCTGGAACTTCAGATCTTAATGTAGTAAAATAAAATTTATGAATAAACTTAGAACATTGATTATCCTGTGTTGTCTTCAGTCGTTATGTATATTTGCTGCAGAACGTGATTCAATATACATTTCACAACACGTTAGTGACTCCTTTACGCGTCATGGCATTCCAGATGTATTTATCACTTTGGCTGATAGCAATGGGGTGTTCATAGACACAATGCGTACCAGATACATATTTAATACAAATACTGCTTTATGGTCAAAAACAGCTGCCAAGAAACCACAAACCTTTTTAGTGAAGGCAGAACATCCTGACTATGAAACCTCTGTGGTAAGAGTGGAAATGAAGGTTCGATCTCGTGTGTCTGATTTCGAATTTCCCGAATTGCTTATGAAACGCAAAATGAAGGAAACGGCGTTAGATGAGGTTACTGTAACTGCCACACGCGTACAACTCGCTTACAGAGGTGATACCATTGTTGTAGATGCCCAAGCGTTCAAAATACCAGAGGGTTCAATGCTGGATGCTTTGGTCGCTCAGATACCTAGTGCCGAACTGAAAGAAGATGGAACCATTTAT
>JAZRYU010000034.1:0-12444 GCA_045600885.1 Prevotella sp. | reverse complement strand
TTGAACATTGCTGAAGTCTTGAATTATTGTGCAAATTTACGAAAAAATCTCCAGATTTCAAAATTTCAAAGAGAGATATTGTGTTAAATTATCGTAATATTAATCATGGGCGAATAGCCTGACTTTTTAGAGTGGAATCATCTAGTAAATTTAGAATGTTGTTTTGCTTGTTGTTTCGCCTGCTGTTTTGCATGTTGAAGACACACGTTTGTGGAACTCCGAAGTTGGAATACAAAAACTGATGCGTCCAGACCAAAAGCCTAAGAATGCGAGGTGTGAGCCTATACGAATAAATTCCTATCCCTATACAAATAATTTTCTGTTCCTATACGGATTTTTTTGAGTTCTTTTGGCAAAAACAAAACAGCGCCATAAGAAAACACTTATCGCCGCTGTTTCATATTTCACTTATCGCCGCTGTTAGGAAGGTCGCAGCCCAGCGACATTTCAAATAACCAAACAAATTCAAGAAAAAGTGTATTGCAAACCAAATGTTTGCGGACTAGGCTGTAAGAATGTGGATGTTATGCGTCAAGAATTCTTTCGGATTTGAGCCTTGAAATGGATATTTTTGGCTAAAGTTTTCTATTTTTTTTTGTAATTTTCATCAGTAACGGATTTAGGCGGCTATTACGCATGGGGTGGAAATCAGGATAAAGTTGACGACCACAATACTGGTTGGCTCTTTTATTTGAGCGATTAATTAGTTAAATTTCAAAAATCCCGTCAAATCATTTGCGGAAAAGAAGAAAATGTGTAACTTTGCAGCAGAATACAGATTAGAATGAAGACGCTTTATATCATATCAGGTTGTAACGGAGCCGGTAAGACAACGGCTTCTCTCACGATGTTGCCAGAAATATGGCAATGCCGTGAGTTTGTCAATGCTGACGAAATTGCTCGCGGTTTGTCTCCGTTTAATCCTGAGAGCATGGCTATAGAGGCGGGGCGCATTATGCTGAAGCGTATAGACGATTTGCTGCGGGGGGACGAGTCTTTTTCCATAGAAACAACCCTAAGCACACGTTCTTATGCCCAGACCATAGAAAAAGCGCACTTGAATGGATTCTCTGTCCAGCTGCTGTTCTTTTGGTTACCGACGCCAGAAACAGCCATTGAGCGTGTAAAGCAAAGAGTAATAGAAGGAGGTCATAACATTCCTGTGGATGTTATCCGAAGGAGATACTTCGCCGGCATAAAGAATCTTTTTGAGATTTACATGGATATTGTGGACTCATGGATGCTGGTGGAGAACTACTCAATTCCTAGAGTCATCGTTGCTAGCGGAGAAAAACAGAATAAAACAAAGGTTAATGATGTTGAACTATTCAATAAAATAAAAAATTATGTCTGAACAGGAATATGATATTTTGGTAAAAGGTCTTGAAAAGGCTCAATACAATACGCTCAAGATGAAATCTCTGCGCAACGAGATGATTCTTCAAAATGATGCAGAAGGCAACATCACCCGTGTTCCTGCTCGTGAAGTGTTTACGCAATTATACAACGAGCCTGCACCTACTTATTAGTTTTGAACGTTGTATTTAGCGGCATGAAAGATTTATTGTACATACAGAAACTGCGCACGCTGCTGCAGATGGAGCATGATTCGGAGAAGGAAGAATACCGAAAGCAGATGCACGAAATGGGACTGGGACATCGCATAAAGCGAGGTCTTTGCTGGTATCCTGTCAGCGTGGGCAGAAGCTATTATAACTCGCTCAACCAACTTGTTGTGGAGATATTCAACGCTCCCTCAACAAATAGCGATGGCGAACAGGAGGAAGAGATAGAGCATAACTTTGAATACGGAAAGCCAGTGTGCTTTTTCCAAGCAAGCCCCTCAACAAGCCCCCTAACCCCCGAAGGGGGGACTTCTAATAGTTCTAGAACGGATAAGGGCGGCAAGACTAATAAAGACATCCCCCTTTGGGGGATTGAGGGGGCTCTTATCTCCTACGTTGATGGCAATAGGATGGTGGTTCAGGTGCCTTCAGCGAAGGCTGTGATGGACTTGCAGAATGCGGAACTGCTTGGCGTTCAGCTGTATTTTGACGAGACAAGCTACAAGACGATGTTTCATGCTCTGGACGAAGTGCTGAAGGCAAAGAACTCTCGCGTGGCTCATCTGCGCAGCGTGTTCTCAGGCGGTGTGAAACCAGCGAAATGGACCTTCGATGCCATGAAGTTCCCATGGCTGAATGCTTCGCAGGAGAAGGCTGTTAATGAGGTGCTCTGGAGCAAGGATGTGGCTGTAGTGCATGGTCCTCCGGGAACAGGAAAGACCACCACTCTCGTTGAGGCTATCTATGAGACTCTGCGCCGTGAGACGCAGGTGATGGTCTGTGCGCAGAGCAATATGGCGGTTGACTGGATAAGTGAGAAACTCGTTGACCACGGTGTGCCTGTCTTGCGCATAGGAAATCCTACCCGCGTGAACGACAAGATGCTGTCATATACTTACGAAAGGAAGTTTGAGAGTCATCCTGATTATCCTGAACTATGGAACATCCGTCGTACCATCCGTCAAATAAAGGAGCAGAAGAAGAAGGGCGAAAGCACTCATCAGAAGCTTGCCCGTCTGCGTGAGCGTGCCGACGAGATAGAATACCGCATAAAGGCTTCGCTCTTTACGGAGGCGAGAGTCGTGGCGTGTACGCTGGTAGGTGCAGACAACCGTCTGCTCATCGGACAGAAGTTCCCGACGCTGTTCATTGACGAGGCTGCTCAGGCTCTTGAACCAGCCTGCTGGATTGCGATAAGGCGAGCGGGTAGGGTGGTGCTGGCTGGCGACCACATGCAGCTTCCTCCGACGGTGAAATGCTACGAGGCTTTGAAGCAAGGTCTTGGCGTGACGCTGATGGAACGAATAGTGCAGAATGTGCCGGAATGCGTTACGATGCTGAAAATGCAGTATCGTATGCACGAGCAGATCATGAAGTTCTCAAGCCATTGGTTCTATGAGGACGGCGTGGTGTCTGCGGATATGGTGAAGAACCGCTCTATCCTCGACCTTGACGTGCCGATAACGTGGGTTGATACTCTCTCCCCCCTTGAGGAGGAAGCCGGAGAGAATGTGTTTCACGAGGAATACGTCGGTGAGAACCACGGCAGAATAAACAAAGGTGAGGCAGAGCTTGCCATAAAGACTTTGGAAGACTACGTGACGAAGATAGGCAAGGAGCGTTTCCTTGACGAGAGAATGGATGTCGGTCTGATAAGTCCTTACCGAATGCAGATACAATATCTGCGAACGCTGGTCAAGAAGTCGCAGATCCTGAAGCCAATAAAGCGCTTTATTACCATAAACACCATAGATGGTTTCCAGGGGCAGGAGCGCGACATAATAATGATTTCGCTCGTGAGAAGTAATGAGAAGGGAGAAATAGGTTTCCTTCGCGATTTGAGAAGAATGAACGTGGCGATGACACGCGCGAGAATGAAACTGATTATCCTCGGCGATTCCGAGACGCTGTCAAAGAATCCGTTCTATAGGGATCTGAAGAAGTATATTGATAGTTTGGCGTAGGAAGGGAAATCCTCGCCCTACATTAATGCTCGCCCTACAACATTATTACAACCTGAACGACTGCGTAGAGAATGTTCTGCCGTCTTCTGTTGGCTGCCATGTGCGGACATGAATCATCGGATGGTCTTCGTCTGAGAAATCCCAGAGCATGAAAACCTTGCCGAGATCTTCGTAGTGTACGCCGTTGGTACGCTTTGTCTGCCAATCCTGCGTGCAGGTTACACCGTAGATATAAGGCTTTGCTCCGTTGCGCTCGATAGTGATGTCAGAGAACTTCACGTTAACATATTTGCAGCGGGAGAAGATGCCACGGAGATTCTCAATGTATTGCACCTTGTTGTATTTGTCGTAAACGATGCTTGGCAGCATACCGATCTCCTTGCCTTTTCGCTGCATTACGCGACCTCTGATAATCAGGGCGTCGTTAGAGAAAATGTTCTGCATGAACTGGAGGTCTTTCTGGCAATAAGCCGTGCGGAACTGCTCCACGAAATGCAGAATCTGCATACGCTTGTCGAGGTCGTCAAGTCCGACGGCATCCTTCATTATCGTGTTGTACTGATGAATGCCAGACGAAATGACGAAGTCGGAAATCTTTCCCTGTGCGTCGAATGTTATAGTGGCTTCCTGATTCTCTTTACCTTTGTAATTCTTATCCTGCGGCTTCATCAGAATCTCGATGTTCATGATTTCATAACCGCGGACCTTCTTCGTTGATTGCAGGGTGAGGCAACGCTCTGTGAGGGTTTCCTGCATGGTGCGGAAATGAACATTATGCCAGATCATTGCGATGGAATTGGCTGCATCGTCAGTGATGCTGATTCCCTTGAAATCAATGGCTTTGGAGTTTCTGGTGTCGGCAGCGTTTATGGCTGACAGCAGCTTTGACGCATTGCTCTCCATGGTCTGCTGAAGAGTATAGTTGTTCACATCGCTGATTGACACTTTCACGTTGTCGGCAGCGAAGGCAGAGTAGGAGAGAAGAAGGAGAAGTATAGAGAGAAGTTTAGTCATTAGTTTTGGAAATTTGATATATGTCCCCAAGATGTCGGGCGAGGTCAAATGTAATTATCGCGTGAAGAACTGACGCTCGCCGTTGCTTATCCACACACCTTGTCTGAGGTCGTCGCCCTGGAACTTTGTCTGCTGGATCTCGTCGCCCGGCTGGAGCTGTATGGACGAGCCGTCGCGACAGTCAAGGATGTGTGCTGCTGTCACGCGGATAGTGCCACCGAGTCCGTTGGCAGGACCAGAATAGACTCCCCAAGAGAGGTGAGGACCTTTCGAGATATCCTCACGAATAGGCTCTTCTTTCGGAGCGACCTGGATGTTGTTGCGAGGCTCTCGCGGAGCGTAGTTGGAGTTTTCTTGAGGGCGAGAGGACGCGGTGATTTGGGAAGACGATGACTCGTCTTCAACGGTGGCTATGTCTTCGTCGGTGATAAGGGCTTCATCCTCTCCACGTGTGAGGGTGTCTTCCGTTATTGGGACGGTTTCTTCCAGTGTGTCAGCTGCAACCTCGTCTTGTGAAGGCTCTACGAGCTGTTCTTCCGTGTTGCCGAAGAAGTGATAGTAGCAAATGCCGGCACAAGCAAGTAAAGCTGCAACGATGAGCCATTTCACCCACTTGTAAGAAGGCTGCTTCGGTGGTGCAACCTCGCGTAAAGGTTTGCCGCACTCAGGACATACGAATTCCTTTCGTGCCACAATCTGCAGCACGGATTTGTCCTTGCAGCATGGGCATTCGTCGTTGAGGCAAATGCCGTAGCGGTATCTTAGATGTTCTATTCGTCTTTCAAAAGCCATGGCTACTAAATTTACAAACTAGGTATCGGTGGTGGCATCTGCGGAGCGAAGAGTGAGGAGAGCTGCGGAACCTGTGAGGCTGTTGCCCAGTTTGCCATGCCTTCCATCCAAACGAGAGTCTGCTGTGTCAGTTGTCCGCTCTGTACCATCTGCTGGCAAGTGGCGCGGTTGTAAGGACCGTACTGCTGACCGCCGATGGCAAGGAAGAGACTGATCTCTGCGTTCATGCCAGGTATTGGCGGTGGTACGGCACCAGCCATCGGAGGCATTGCAACTGCTCCAGGCATAGCTGTTGCGCCTGGCATTGCTGTTCCATTAGCCATCGCTGCCTGGCGAGCGCGTTCTGCTGCCACTTCCTCTGCATTCTCAACAGGGAAAAGTTCAGGGCATTGGCTACCGTCGCCCTCGGTGTGAAGGAGAATGGCGTTTGCTGTGTCCGTGTTCGGATTGCCTGTGTTGAGGAAATATTCGTACTTTTGTTTGTAAGGACTCAGCCATTCGATTGCACGCATTGGGAAACAGTAAGACACGGTTATCACGGAGAGTTCGTCCTTGCGCAGACTCTTTCTGTTAATCGTGATATTTGTTCGTGCCGTGCTCTGGTTGATGGAGTTGCGGAAGGCTTCCTCCAGCTTATCTGCAAAGCGCTTCAGGCTCTCGTGCTCGTCTGGCGAAGGGATGGAGATGAGTATGACCTTCTTGTTTATGCTGGCAGGATTCTGCGGACTCAGATTGCCCTCGTTGTTGCGGAGGTTAAGCAGGATCTGCTCCTGATTCAAGCGCAGATAACTGCCGCTCTGCTGTACTATCTTTGAGGCGAAAGCCTTGATGTCGTCGTCAGTCTTCAGTTTCTGCTGAAGCTGAGTGAGGATGTTCAGACCGAGCACCTTATTGTCGCTGTCAGCCTTCTCCGTATGCTTTGTGCGGACAATCTCCGAGAGCTTGATGTCGAAGGCATCCTTCACGTCGTCAACGCTGATGTAGTTGGCGAGTTGTCCGAAGTTCAGGAAGTCAGAGTCTGGCAGTATTTCCTCTCGTAGCTGACGCGCAATGTTAGGCATGTCGAGCTTGTCAATCTTCAGGTCGCGCTCAAAGTCAACCATAGTTTCCTCCTCGCTGACCTCAATGATAGCTCCGCGCATATCTTCCAGTCCGCGGTTCACCTTTCGCTGTGCCACGATGAGCTTTTCCGTCTCGTTGATGGCGTCGTTTATCTTCTGACCGAAGGCAGATATGTCTGCATCCATCTTTCCGAACTCCACGAACACCTTTGCTGCGAGTTTCTTAGCAAACTCAAGGGCAATGATGCGAGTCTTGCAAGTGTACATGTCAGCCAGAATCTCCTGATGGTCTGCGTAGCGACGTGCGCCAATGCCAACCATTCGGTGGAGTATGTTGAGACTTGACCAGTCGCGCAGGTTAGCCTGACGATCCTGATCTATGGCGTAACATTCGTCGCGCATCTTCTTAGTCTTTTCCACGAGTTCGCCGCGAAGAACCTCCATGTGCTCAAGGATGAGTTTTGAAACCTTCTGCAGTTCGATGATGGAGATGTCGCCCACCTTCCATTTGTCGAAGAGACCGAACTCTACGTTGTGGCGTATCTCCTTCGCCATCTCAGGGATGGCTCTTTCCTTGGAATGATAGAACGACTCAACGCCTTCCTCGCGGAAGTGCTTCTCGTAGAACTCATTGAGGATGCTGTCCAGTTCGTTCAGCGGACAAGCCGCCTTCTTCGCTTCCTCAGCATAGCCTACAGCCTTATCGTGCCAGTAGTCTTTGAAGCGAGGATGTTTCGTGTCCGTGTCAAGGACATTGAGGTCGAGCGTGAGATGGTCTTCGTCCAGTCGCCAGATGGCAAGGTTGTCACGGTCAAGATATTCTCCACGGTAGTCGCGATTGCGCTCTTCATTTACGAAGCCCTGGTTCTCGCGCCAGTTGTTGTACTTGAACTGGTAGAGAATGCTCTCGCCGACGGTGTATGTGATGTGTTTCAGTACACGGAGTTCTGGATACATCACACGCTTTATGCCGAAGGAGTTTATCTTCTTTGTGCGTGCAACAGGCTTGCTGCCGTCAGGGTTCAGGTTTGCAGCCTCGTCAAACTCAAGGGCGAAGTCGTCCATGTTCTCGAAGTTGTATGCACGGACGATGTCCTGGTTGATTTGGTCAAGGCTGTTCACGAAGAATATTCGTGCGAAGATATAGTCGCTGACAATCTTTGGCAGTTCCTCAAGAGAGTTCACCGAAAGACCGTTCTCGTTGACGTTGCTATAGACAGTCAAGCCGTCGGCAACGCCTTTCACGCGGTCGTTGTAGAGATTCAGCTTGCTGTTTCCTGTGATGTCGTGAGGCTGCCATGCTCCTACCTGCAGAGCGTTGAGCTCATTCATCGCAGCATAGCCGTTCTGGTAGTAGCGTCCCTGGTCCATGTCAGCCTTCGGAAGATTCTCCTCCGGAATCATGGCATAGACCGAAATCTTGGCGTTAGGGAATTGCTTACGAGCCTGAAGCACGGCATCTACTATTGCTCCAGAGCCTGTTCCGCCAGCAAGTCCGGCGAAGATATGGATGTTGTTGCTGTTAGAGTCTCCAGAGCGTTCCACACACTGAGCGTAGGCATTCTTCAGGCTGTTCACATAGCCCGTGGCATTTGCGGCAAAGAGCAGTCTGCCGGCACGACGCTTCTGACCAGCAGCCTCGCCGAGAGAACCGATGGCAGATTTTACGGCAGTCACATTGTCAACGATGCCTTTTACGGAAGGGTAGTTGCCGATGTGGCTGAGAATGTCCTCCACATCGACCGATTTGATGAAGAGAAACTCGTTTTGAGTGAACGACGCGTCTTGTCCCATCACACGGAAGTCAGCGCGTGCCTTGCCGTCTTTCGGCATCATCTCGTCTGTCGAGTCAACATAAAGAATTGCCACCGACTGCTTTTTGCGGTCTTCAGCCTCAGGGAATTCCTCAAACATTCGCATCTTGAAAGCACGCAGAATCTTACCGCCAGTGCCTCCAAGTCCAACGAGAATATGGTTGCCAGTGTATGTGTTAATTGTCATTTTTACTACTTTTACGGGCGGGATTTGTTAGTCCCACCACACAATAATCCGCGCCAAAGTTACACATTTTTTATAAATAAAGGCGCGAAAGGCAGAAAAACATGCCCTTTTCTTGCAGATTTATTAACGTGTATAAATGCTAACAGACCGATTATTAGCGATTTTCAGTCCTTTTTTATGTGTGTGGAAAATAATTTTATTGCTGTTGTGCAATCGTGTTGATCAGTATTTTTCTTACTTCGGAATTTTCCATTGGCTTTATTTCCAGATAGTTCTTTCCGTAATAAACTCCTTGCAATACGCGGTCAATAAAGCCATGGCCGATGGCAATAATAGTCTTTCCGTCATATTCTTTTCGCCATTTCTTTAGGAGAGTTTCAGCGCGTTTTGACATAGACTCGACACTCTCTGCATATTTCTCTTCCTGAAGCATACCTTCCGCAATGGGATGGCCGACCATGATTGTCCAATCACGTTCGCGAAGTAGAGGTTCTTTTATCAGTTCTATGTCGTTCCCAAGGGCAATGTGCGCGGTATCTATGCAGCGCTGTAGGTCGCTCGTAATAATTGCGTCTGCTTTTATGTTACGCAGAGTCTCGCCCATGACAGCCGCTTGTGCCTTTCCTGTTTCTGATAATCGTCCGTAGTCAGGCGACTGACCTTGAAGCATTCCTTGCTCGTTTTCGATAGTTCTGCCATGGCGGCAGAGGTAGAGTGTAATCATTGTATAACGGTCTTATAACGCACATTTTATGATGCAAAGTTACGATATTCTTTGTTTTTTACAACTTTTCTGCGGATTTTTTTGCTTGTTTTGTGGAAAGTTCGTAATTTTGCGATTAGAAAACAATATAACCCAATAAAACGATATGAAAAAGACTATTTTGTCAGCTGCCGTGGCTATGGCTTTCGGCGCTACTTCTGCGCAGAATATCAATCTGCCGAAACCTCAGCAAAATGAGAAATCAATGTCAGTAACAGAAGCTCTTGCTACACGTCATTCTGTACGTGAGTATAGCAGCAAGATGCTTTCTGAACAACAGCTTAGTAATCTCTGCTGGGCTGCTTGTGGAGTAAGTCGTGATGAGGCTCACCGCACTGCGCCAACAGCTATGAACAAGAAGGAAATCCGTCTCTTCGTCTTTTCTGACAAGGCAGTTTATGAATACGATGCTGTAAAGAATGTCCTTGTTGAGAAGGCTAAGGGCGATCAGCGCAAACTTGTTGCTGGCGGACAAGGATTCTCACAGGATTTTGTCCTCAATGCACCTGTTTCGCTTGTTATGGTCATTGACTACGACCTCTTTGGCAGCAAGAATGAAAGAGCCTTGATGATGGGATGCGTGGATGCCGGTAATGTTTCAGAGAACATCAACCTCTACTGTCAGGCTGTAGGCATGGTGACTGTTCCTCGTGCTACAATGGATGCAGACGGAATCCGCAAACTTCTCGGCATGAATGAAAACCAGCTTCCAATCATGAACAATCCTGTCGGCTTCCCGAAATAAACGGATGATTGGAAAATACAAGTATAAAAAAAATAAATGAGGATGAAAAGGTTGAAATGCCGCTTTCATCCTTTTTTTCTACCCCTTTCGTCAGTTTTTCTTTATTTTATTTGTTTATTTCTTGAAAGATTTATAATTTTGCAGTTGGAACTACTGAATAATAGGCATGCTATGAAACGGAAAAAGAGCCCGATAGGAGTTCAAGACTTCAAGAGTCTCATTGAAGACGGATTCCTTTACATAGATAAGACTGACATCATTTACAAACTGGTAAACGATGGCAGAAACGCTTTCTTGAGTCGTCCAAGACGATTCGGAAAGTCTCTGCTGTGCAGTACGCTTCGTTATTATTTCCAGGGCGAGAAGGAACTCTTCAAGGGATTGAGGATCTATGATTTGGAGAAAGATTGGACGAAACATCCAGTGCTATATTTCTGCATGAACACGGGTGAGTATTCTTCCTTGGAGATGGTTCGGAGTACGTTGTCGTGTTGTCTTGACGAGTATGAAGCTATTTATGGAAAGAACATTGCAGAAGAAAATCTTGCGAATCGTTTCTTTGGCATCATAAAGCGTGCTTATGAGCAGACAGGGCAGAAGGTTGTTGTACTTATTGATGAATACGACAAGCCTTTGCTTGAGACTTTGGACAATAAAGAGTTGAACGAGCAGACGCGAAAGGTACTGAAGTCTTTCTATGGCGTACTGAAAGCGGCCGACGTGTATATCCGTTTCATCTTCCTTACCGGCGTTACCAAGTTCTCTAAAGTTAGTGTGTTCAGCGATTTGAACAATTTAGCAGATATTTCATTCCAGAATGACTATGCTACCATCTGCGGAATCACTGAAGAAGAGTTGCTAAACGGCTTTGATGATGAGATAGAAGCTCTTGCGGCGGCAGAGGAGATGAGCAAAGATGAGATGATAGCTGAATTGAAGCATCAGTATGATGGCTACCATTTCAGTTCCCAGTTCGTTGATATCTATAATCCTTTTAGTGTTCTTTCAGCATTCAAGGCAAACGAGATTGGCGACTACTGGTTTGCTACAGGCACTCCAACATACCTGACTCGTATGATCAAGAACGGCAATTACGATTTGCATACCATACCAGGCGTAGAATCAAGTGTGAGTAGGCTTGGAGACATCAGTGAACCGGAGAAGGACATTGTGCCAATTCTTTTTCAGAGCGGCTATCTTACTCTAAAGGCATACGACAGGAAATTCAAGACTTATACACTTGACTTCCCAAATGGTGAGGTAAGGAATGGCTTCCTCTACAACCTTTTGCCTCAGTACACTCCTGCCGCAAGGGATGAAAACTCATTTGGCGTATCCAAGTTTGTGCGTGACGTCGAGAATAATCAGATAGACGCTTTCCTCACGCGCCTGAAGTCGCTTGTCTCAAAGATACCTTATACCCAAATCCCAGATGAAGAGCGCGACAATCTTCTTGAGCAGCAGTATCAAAATGTCGCTTTTATCATCTTTACGCTAATGGGATATTATGTCGAAGTGGAACAGCACTTTTCCGAAGGACGCATAGATCTTGTCGTAAAGACTGCAACCCACATCTACATCATGGAGTTCAAGGTTGGCGAAGGCACTGCCGATGCAGCTTTGGAGCAAATCAACGAGAAGCATTATGCCGCACCATATCTTGCAGAAGAAAAGCAAATAGTGAAGATTGGCATCGGTTGGAGCCAGAAAACCAGAAATATTGATGATTGGAAAATAGAAGTATAAAAAAAATAAATGAGGATGAAAAGGTAGAAATGCCGCTTTCATCCTTTTTTCTACCCCTTTCGTCAATTTTTCTTTATTTTATTTGTTTATTTCTTGAAAGATTTATAACTTTGCACCGTCACAGCCTACGCCGTGCCATCTGAAAGGATGTGCGGCTGGGCGGGACACTACATATTAAATAAAAGCGTCATCGATGCTTTGTCTATTGACAGATTGAAACTTAGGAACTTTCAAATGTAGTTAAATGGACAATGTCGGAGGTGGCTGCTACGGGTATGCTATAACTATATCCGTTGGTGTGCAGAGGTTAGCGATATCCTCAAGCACACTTTACGGTATTGTTGTATATCGGCGTAGGCAGACACTCTACTTCGTTCAACTACATGGGTTTCCTAAGGCCTCAATCTGCGGACAAGTAGAGTTGGAGGCCTACGTTTAGTTTTTTATGTAGCTAATCTTTCATTTAACAATTGCCTGATTGGGCTTCTTGGGCAGAGCATTTTTTGAACTAACCGTTATGGCTCTACCTGTAAATACTACCCTAAAAGGAGGAACGTACCAGATAAAGCGCTTTATTGCTTCCGGCGGCTTCGGATGCACTTACGAAGGTGTTCATACTGGGCTCGACAAGCCTGTTGCCATCAAGGAGTTTTTTGTAAAGGACTTCTGCAATCGCGACGAGACTTCATCGGAGATAACTGTCGGCGTAACATCAAAGACAGCTTTGTTCCATAAGTTGCGCAAGAAGTTTGTGGACGAAGCTCGCGCTCTTGCTAAACTCAATCACCCAAAT
>JAZRYU010000033.1:0-9860 GCA_045600885.1 Prevotella sp. | reverse complement strand
TGCAAAGCCCGGACAGGTTTTTCTCGGCGTAGTTCATCGCCTTGACAGACCGGTCTCGGGACTTGTCGTTTTTGCACGAACAAGCAAGGCTCTCGCTCGTCTCAACGAAATGTTCCGCAAGGGAGATGTCCACAAGACCTATTGGGCGATTACAACCCCTGTGTCAGAAGCAGCCACTGTTCCCGAAGAGTCATCTTCGGGCAAATTAGCCACCGTTCCCGGCGCTTTTCCGCCGAGTGATGGCTTCAAGGAAATCTCCTCCTGGCTCGTCCGCAACGAAAAGCAGAACAAGAGTTACTCTTACAATCGCGAGGTACCGAACTCCAAGAAGGCTATTCTCAAATACCGCCTCCTAAAGAAAGGCGACAACTTTGATCTCCTTGAAGTACAACTCCTTACAGGTCGCCATCATCAGATACGTTGTCAGCTTGCAAGCATCGGTGCGACAATAAAGGGCGACCTCAAGTACGGAGCTAAGCGAAGCAATCCCGACGGCAGCATTTCGCTTCTTGCACGCCACATAGAGTTTGTTCATCCCGTGTCAAAAAAGCTTATTTCTCTCGACTCTCCCCTACCCGACTTCTTCCAGAAGTTCATATAAAAGAAGTTCATATAAAAAGAAATTCATATAAATAGCCACCGTGTCCGAAGTGTCAACTTCGGATATAAAATCCAGAATCATTATGAAAAGAAATTTCTCCATCTCAGACCTTATCAGCCAAGGTTGTAACATCATGAACAAGAACTGGCTCATGTTCATCGCATTGATGCTCATTGAAAGCGTTGTCTCATCTATTTTTTCTCCAAAAGTCAACATTGATGCCAACAACATCAGTAACATAGACGAATTAATGAGACAAATGAACACAGAGATCTATTCAAGCCCTATGCTTTACGTTGGCAGCATCATAAGCACTCTCTTCGCTGGTGTTATGGCAAAGATGGCTTTCGACGCAATCGATGGCAAGAAGGTAAGCTTCGATGCGTTCAAAATGCCAGTAATGACATACTTAAACTACTTTGTAACAAGCTTAATCATCGGTATAATCTGTGTCTTTGGTCTTTTCTTCTGCCTTATCCCTGGCATCTTCCTTGGAGTTCGCCTTATATTTGCTCCTAACTATGTCATTGACCGTGGCTACGATATTACAGATGCCATCAAGGCTTCATGGCACGATACAAAGGGCAACTTCTGGGGACTCTTCGGCACAGCCATTGTCATTGCTCTCTTCGCTTGCGTCGGTTTCCTCGCTTGCTGCGTAGGAGCATTCTATACAGCACCTGTCGCTACAATCGCACTCTGCGTTCTTGCACGCCTCTTCGCTCAGACATCTGATTACGCTCCAGAAGCATAAATTCATGTACAATGTACCATTTACAATTTACAATTATCATTTTACTATCTGTACATTTAGGTTATCCTGATTAAATGAAAGAATGTCCTAATAATAATTGTACATTGTAAATGGTAAATGGTAAATAAAAAAGATGAACAATCAAATAATTTCCGCTGCCCTCGCTGCCGTTAAGGAACTTTACGGTGCTGAGGTGCCAGAAAAGATGATTCAGCTCCAGAAGACAAAGAAGGAGTTTGAAGGATCACTCACTCTCGTCACTTTCCCACTTCTCAAGACTTCACGCAAGAAGCCTGAAGATACTGCACAGGAAATTGGCGAATATCTCAAGGCAAACTGCCCAGTGGTTTCCGACTTCAATGTAGTGAAAGGTTTCCTCAACATCGTTATCTCAGAGGACGCTTGGCTCAACCTTCTCAACAGCATCAATGCCGACGAGCATTTCGGTGAGAAGAAGGCTACAGAAGATTCGCCACTCGTAATGGTGGAATACTCTTCACCAAACACAAACAAGCCTCTCCACCTCGGTCATGTCCGCAACAATCTCCTCGGCTGGTCGCTTGCAAAGATTCAGGAAGCTAACGGCAACAAGGTTGTAAAGACAAACATCGTAAACGACCGCGGTATCCATATCTGCAAGTCAATGCTCGCTTGGCTCAAGTGGGGCGAAGGCGTTACTCCAGAGACTGCCGGCAAGAAGGGCGACCACCTTATCGGTGATTTCTACGTTGCTTTCGACAAGCACTATCGCGCAGAACTCAAGGAGCTCATGGACAGTTATGATACTATTCCCGACACTTCTTCTCCGTCGGGCACTCGTCTTCTCTCAGAAGACGAGAAGAAGGCAAAGGCTGAGGCAGAATCTCCACTGATGAAGGAATGCCGCGAGATGCTCGTTAAGTGGGAGAACAACGATCCTGAGGTTCGCGCTCTTTGGGAGAAGATGAACAACTGGGTTTATGCCGGCTTCGACGAGACTTACAAGGCTCTCGGCGTTGGTTTCGACAAGATTTACTACGAATCTCAAACTTATCTTAAGGGTAAGGCTAAGGTTGAGGAAGGTCTTGCCAAGGGACTCTTCGAGCGTCATGAGGACAACTCTGTTTGGGCAGACCTCACAAACGAAGGTCTCGACCAAAAGCTTCTCCTCCGCTCTGATGGCACTTCTGTTTATATGACTCAGGACATCGGTACTGCTGAGATGCGTTTTCAGGACTTCCCTATCGACAAGATGATCTACGTCGTAGGCAACGAGCAGAACTACCACTTCCAGGTACTCTCAATCCTTCTTGACCGCCTCGGCTTCAAGTGGGGCAAGGAACTCGTACACTTCTCTTACGGTATGGTGGAACTCCCTAACGGCAAGATGAAGTCTCGCGAAGGAACAGTCGTTGATGCTGACGACCTCGTAGCAGCAATGATAGAAGACGCTTACCAGACTTCTGCTGAGCTCGGCAAGTTTGCAGATATGTCGGAAGAAGAGCGTCGTGAAATCGCTCGCATCGTTGGTATGGGTGCATTGAAGTACTTCATCCTTAAGGTTGACGCACGCAAGAACATGCTCTTCAACCCAGAGGAATCTATCGACTTCAACGGCAACACAGGTCCTTTCATCCAATACACCTACGCTCGTATCCGCTCTATTCTCCGCAAGGCTGAAGCACAGAACATTGCTATTCCAGAGAACATCTCAGCTGTTGCTCCATGCCAGAAGGAAATAGAACTCATCCAGAAGCTCAACGACTACGGCGCAGCTGTTGCTCAGGCAGGCAAGGACTACTCTCCAAGCGGCATAGCAAACTACTGCTACGAGCTTACAAAGGAGTTCAACCAGTACTATCACGACTACACAATCCTCGGCGAGACTGACGAACAGACAAAACTTCTCCGTCTCTTCCTCGTAAAGAACGTAGCCAAGACCATCAAGAACGCAATGGCACTCCTCGGCATTGAGGTTCCTGAGCGTATGTAATTCCGAATCGTTTTGAATACTTTCTTAAAGATTTCGACAAACAATAAGGCAAAGCAAGATATCGACCAGTTCATGGCCGATATGGGTTTCCGTAACCTAGCCGTTCTTGACAACAAGGACGGTAAGGTTGCTCGCTTCTTTGCCAAGCTGTTTGCTGTAGGCAAACTGCCATTTGCTCTTCATAAAGGCGATGTTCTTCTGATACAATATCCGTTCAAGAAGTACTACTCCCTGCTTTGTCGCATAGCTCGCATGAAAGGGGCAAAGACCATCACGCTCATTCATGATCTCGGCACTTTTCGCCGTCATAAGCTTACAGCAGAGCAGGAAATTGATCGTCTTTCGCTCACCGATTACATCATTTCCCACAATCAGTCAATGACCGACTGGCTTCTGGAGCATGGCTGTAAGGTAAAGATAGGCAATCTTGAGATCTTTGATTACATCAGCCCCAATGAAGCAAAAATTGCCCAAAAGAGTCAGACCCCTTTATGCAATTTTAATCCTGTAATCATTTATGCCGGTGGATTGGGAATGCGAAAGAATGCCTACCTCTATGAGATGGACAGCATTCTCGGAAATCTGTCAATGAAGGTTTACGGCAGAGGACTCGACGAAAAGGAAGCTGCTAAATGGACAAAGGTAAAGTATGAAGGTTTCATGCCTTCTGATGAGTTCATTGCTTCAGTTGAAGGCGACTGGGGACTTGTCTGGGATGGCGATTCCGTTGATGGTTGCACGGGCAACTGGGGCGAATATCTTCGCATAAACAATCCGCATAAGACCTCATTCTATCTACGTGCCGGACTCCCTGTAATCCTTTGGAAAGAAGCAGCTATGGCACCTTTCATTGAAAAGGAAAAGATTGGCATCACGGTCAGTTCCCTCCGCGAATTGCCAGAGAAGATTGCGTCCATCAGCCCTGAAGAATATGCTGAGTTGAAGAGAAACGCCGAACTGATGGCGAAGAAACTCAACGAAGGCTATCATTTCAAGAAAGCACTCGAAGCGGCCTTCTCGGAACTATAAGCTTAGGAAATGATATACAGTTCCAAAACTGCCGAATTGGAAACGACGCCCCATGGCGTCGTTAAACCGCCGCTAAAACAAATCCGCGCATTAACGACGCCATGGGGCGTCGTTTCCAAAGTGCCGCAGAGAATGTAGGGCGAGGATTTCCGAGCCGGTAGTGCGGGAATAAAACCTTCCGAGCCGTTTCGCCGCGAAATAAAACCTGAATCGCGGCTCACAAATGTTCGCCCTACAACAAAGCCGCACATATAAATCCGTAAATCTGTAAATCCCAATATGTTGTTAAATCTGCAAGAAGAAACACGCGACGGCTATACCATCAGCGCAGAGATGAAGAAGGTATGGCAGGTAGAGATTGACATCATGCTCAAGATCCTAGAGGTATGCAAGAAGCACAACCTCCGCTGCTGGCTTGATAGCGGAACGCTCCTTGGTGCCGTACGCCACAAGGGCTTCATCCCTTGGGACGACGACATAGACCTTACCATGCCACGAGCAGACTATGACAAACTCTGCGCCATAGCCGACAAGGAATTCCAACATCCTTACTTCTTCCAAACAACATTTACCGACACAGGTTACATCACAGGACACGCTCAGGTCAGAAACAGCCTCACAACGACTCTTGGCGAAGGCGACGAACGCAGGCCGTTCAACTGCGGCATTCCTGTTGACATCTTCGTCCTTGATGCCGTGCCGGAAACAAAGGTTATGCAGTTCCTGCAACGTACAGCTACAATGATTCTGAAGAAGACAATCCGCGCCAGCTTCACCCCTGTTTCCGAGCAGAAGAAGACCGGCAAGAAGATTCTTTCCTTCTTCTCCAAAGGCTTATACTCCGTACTCCCCTATCGCACAGCATTCCGCTGGTTCGAATCGCTTTTCCGTTGCGTCTCTACAGAGAAGACGTCCCGCATAGCTCCTCTGTCTTTCCGCTACACACTCCGCAGCTTCGTCTTTCAGAAGGAATACTTTAGCGACACAGTCTATCTTGAGTTTGAGGGCATGCAGGTTCCCGTTCCGGCAAACTATCATGAAGTCCTCGTCCACTCTTACGGACCAGACTATATGACTCCTGTAAAAGCTCCGTCTATGCATGGCGTGAGAATGTATGATACGGAAAAGAGCTATCTTGAATACAGAAAATCCGTAAATTGTAAATCTGTAAATCCGTAAATCTGTAAAATCCTCCCGATGTTCACTATAAGAATTTCAGACTCATACGAAGAAGAACGATCGTGGTTAGAGCACATACCTGCCACATTTGACCTCCATGGGGAGATTGTGCAAGAGAACAGGCGCAATGTCCTTCGTAAGGTGGCACATAGAGGCAAGATGTACAACATAAAAAGCTTCCATGTTCCGCATTTCGTCAATCGAATCGTTTACACCTTCTTCCGCAAGTCAAAGGCGTTGCGTTCTTACGAACATGCTCTCATACTGAGAGAAAAAGGCATCGGCACACCTGCCCCAATAGCCTTGCTGACAGAGAAACGCGGAGGACTCCTTTCGCGCAGCTTCTATGTCTGCGAACAACTACCCGAGGATTATCAGGAGATACGCTTTTGCTACCGCGGTCCTCTTGCCGGCAATGAAGAAGTCCTCACTGCCTTCGCACAGTTTACCGCAAAGGTCCATGATGCAGGCGTTTTCCATACCGACTATTCTCCAGGCAACATACTCTTCCGCCACGACAAAGAGAGCGGCGAATATGATTTCCAGCTTGTTGACATCAATCGCATGAAGTTCTGCAACATAACAATGGAAATGGGCTGCCGTAACTGGGCACGCCTTTTCGAGTGCGACGAGATTTATGACTTCGTAGCACGCCAATACGCCAAAGCCCGCGGCTTTGATGAAGACAAATGCGTATCACTCATCATGCAGGCAAAGAACGCTTTTAACGACCGGAAAATCCGAAAGAAGAAACTCAAGAAACTAATCGGCAGATAAGCCGTATGTTAAATAAATGAAAGTTCAAGACGCAAGACGCAGACATATCTCCAACATCCTTCTGGCTTTATATCTGATGATATTGGCCACAAGCATTCTGCATGTACACAAATACATGGAGACTGAGGTGTGTCAGGATTGCGTTGAACACGTTAAGCACAGTGCGCACATCAGTCAGGCACCAATCATGCACTTTGACTGCGTAGTGTGCAAGACACTCCATACCAACTATCTCACCCCAGAAGTACTGACTCTCTCGGTGGCAGTGCTCCTGGTTCTCTCCCTTGTGGTTATTCCTGTTCAGGAAGTCGTTTACCGTAAGGAAACACAGCCGAGTCTCCGTGCGCCTCCAGCTTTGTGTTAATTACAGATTGTAATTCACACTTTTGTCTTATTAATTTGATTTACGATGAAACATCAGTATTTCATACTGTCATTATTGGCAGCATGCTGTTCCGTCGTAACGCTTTGCGCACAAACCAATGACAGCCTGATGACGGTAGAACTGAAAGAAGTTTCCGTCAAAGGCTCACGCACACCGAAGTCATCACTGGCAGCCCAGCAGTCCGTCTATATCTCGCCCGACGAGATCAGACGACGTGCCGGACACAGCCTTATGGACGCACTCTCCCAGACGGAGGGCGTGCAGGCCATGGACATCGGCGTAGGCTTCAGCAAGCCTATGATTCGCGGTTTGGGTTTCCAGCGCATTGCCGTTACGGAGAATGGCGTTAAGCAGGAAGGACAGCAATGGGGCGCAGACCACGGTCTGGAGATTGATGCCTTCCATGTAGAAGGAGTCCGCGTAGTGAAAGGTCCTGCTTCAGTACTTTACGGTAGCGATGCCATGGGTGGAGCCATAGAGATACTCCCACCCGTATTCCCTATCAGGGACGGCATTTCAGGCGAAGCGCTGCTCTCTCATCAGAGTGTCAGCTCAGGTCTGAACGGCTCTGTCATGCTCCAGATGAAGCAGGGCAGATTTCTCGCTAAGCTGCGCTATACCGAGAGGCATTGGGCAGACTACAATGTTCCAGCCGACAGTTTCACATACCTCAGTATGCGACTGCCTATCCACAACCGTCAGCTGAAGAACACCGCTGGCATGGAGCGAAGCGCTAATGCCATGCTCGCCTACAGAAACGGCATCTACGAAGGTCGCATAAACCTCAGCGACAGCTACCAGAAGTCCGGCTTCTTCAGCGGTGCTCATGGCGTGCCTAACAGCGCAAGCCTTGACGATGACGGCAACCGATGGAACATAGACCTGCCTTACAGCCTAGTCAATCATCTGAAGATCACATCCACCAACACATGGACGAAAGACATCCTTCAGACGAAGATTACCCTTGGCTATCAGCTTAACCACCGCGAGGAATGGAGCCTTTTCCATACGCATAATCTCTCGCAGACACCTCCAGCGGTCGATCCTGACAAAGAACTGATGTTCCGTCTGCACACCGGCAGCGGACAACTGCAGCTTCGCCTCACTCCCAACACATCCTGGGAGTTCTATGGCGGACTTTCTGCCATGATGCAATACAACGGCATCGGAGGCTACGGATTCCTCATTCCTGCCTACAACCGTCAGGAGTATGGCGTCTATTTCCTCTCCAACTTCACCCCTATCCCAAACCTGAAGTTCAGCGGCAGCGTACGCTACGATCATGGTCGTGTCCATTCCAGGGCACATGGCGAAGAAGTGCGTGAGGTAAAGAGGAATTTCAACGACTACTCTCTGGCTCTTGGCGTAGAGTACGAACCTCTTGAGGGCCATAAGCTTCGCGCCTCCATAGGTCGCGCCTTCCGTCTGCCTTCTGTCAACGAACTGACGTCAAACGGTGTCCACCACGGAGCCTTCCGTCATGAGAAGGGAGACAGCAGCCTTGTCAGCGAACAAGGTTGGCAGCTGGATATGGCTTATACCCTCAGCCGTGGCAATTGGGAGATTACGCTGTCACCATTCTACAGCTATTATCCGCATTTCATCGCTCTGCACCCTACAGGCAGATGGTCTATGCTGCCAGATGCAGGTCAGATATATCAGTATATTGACTCTCCTACCACGCTTGCTGGAGGCGAAGTCAGCGTCAAGGCAAGACTCTGGCGCAACCTCCACTACGCCCTCTCCGGAGAGTACGTATATACCTTCGACCACAACTCTCATACGGCAACGCCATTCTCGCCTCCTGCCAGCATGCACAACACACTGAGCTGGGAGTCGCTCCACTGGCGATGCTTTGCAGAGTGTCAGAGCGTGGCTGCACAGAACAGGGTTTGCCATAACGAGCAGACCACAGCGGGTTACAATCTGTTTCACCTTGGAGGAAGTGTTGATTTCCATCTGCGTAAGAGCAAGCTCACCCTGCTGCTCCACGTAAGAAACCTCTTCAACACCTCTTACCTCAACCATCTCAATTTCTATCGTCGCATCGAACTGCCAGAGACGGGCACCGATGTACAGACAACCATTCGTATTAACTTCTAAATAAATATTTTTTAATTCATCAAGAATTAGTGATTTTGTGATTTTTTATCCGTTAGGTTTCTCTTATTCTCTTGAATTCAAAAGAATTTTAAGAGCATTGAAAAATATAAATTCACTAATTCACTAATTCTTGATTATAAAAAATTAACTGAAAATCATTATGAAAAAGTATTATATTCTTTCCGTTCTTGCAATTGTTTTCTCATTCGTATTCACATCTTGCAGCAGTGACAACGACGTTGACACTACAGCGCCAGTCATTGAACTCGACGAGCCAGAAGATGGCGACGAGCTCCTCATCGGTGCTGGCGTTCACTTCGAGTGCGACTTCAAGGACGACGTCATGCTCGGCAGCTACATGATCGAGATTCACAGCAACTTCGACGGACACTCACATAAGGTGGCATCACGCGCCGCTGGCGAAGAGGCATTCTTCTTCAAGAAGTCATACGACCTCACTGGCAAGCGTAACTCTCACGAGCATCACCACGATATTGTAATCCCAGAGAATGCCACTCCTGGCAAATACCACTTCGTCGTTTACTGCACAGACGCTGCTGGCAACCAATCGCTCGTAGCTCGCGAGATCATACTCTCTCACGACGCAGAAGAGCACCATCACGACCACGATTAATACGAAATAACTCCCTCAAAGATTTCTTTTGTTTTGCTCTAAGAAAATTCTAAGAAAGTAAAGAAATTTCCGTCGCTAAGTAAAGTTTCTTTTTTTTCTTAAAATTTTCTTTGAGCTACATATCATCTTGGAGCGGATTCGGTTTAGGAGGATCGCTAACGTTTTCTTCTGTTCAAGTTTTCTCCGTTTAAAAGTTAAATAATAAGAAATTAATGGTGTCCGGTAAACGTATGTAACATATTGAATAACTTGTATTTCAAGAAGGTTTAGCCCTATGACTTGATGTTATAACAGAAAACAGGGCTTTAATGTTTACTTTATCGCTACTTTGGAAGCCCTTGGAAAACTCCTGACGGAGAAAACCCCTTAACGGAGAAAACAAAAACAAAGAAAACTCACCGCGGAATTGTTTTCTAAAGTTTCCGT
>JAZRYU010000032.1:0-23526 GCA_045600885.1 Prevotella sp. | reverse complement strand
GTGGTAGTTGTTGTCCTTATCGTGAAGCATACCGAGGTTGATACCGATAGGTCCAGGGATGAAGTAAGTGTAAGAATAACCCATAGAACGGCGATATACAGGGCAAGTGTTCATACAAGCACCGCAGCGCATACACTTGAGTGACTGCCAGTGGTCTGGGTTTGAGAGGATATTGCTTCTGCCGTTATCCACGAGAATGATGTGGAACTCGCCGCCTGGACGTGGCTTCTTGAAGTGAGAAGTGTAAACAGTAGTAGCCTGACCTGTTCCGTGACGTGCAAGAAGGCGCTGGAATACGCCCATTGCGTCGTAGTTAGGAATGATCTTCTCAAGACCGATAGAAGCGATGTGAAGCTTTGGCATGGAAGTACTCATGTCGGCATTACCCTCGTTTGTACAAACAACGATTTCGCCTGTAGATGCAACACCGAAGTTAGCGCCAGTCATACCGCATTCAGCAGTCATGAAGTTGTCGCGGAGGTGATAACGTGCGCAGCGGGTAAGATATGTAGGGTCAGCCTTTGCCTCAAGCTCAGACTTGTCGTCATAGCCCATAGACTTTGCGCCCTGAGCACCGTTCTTCTCAAGGATTCCCTTCTCGCCGAAACAATCCTTAACCTGCTCACGAGTGATGTGGATGGCAGGCATGATGATGTGGCTTGGTGGAAGTTCCATAAGCTGGAGAATACGCTCGCCGAGGTCGGTCTCAACAACGTCGATGCCTTTCGCAATGAGGTTCTCGTTGAGATGGCATTCCTCAGTAAGCATAGACTTACCCTTAACGACCTTCTTTACGTTGTGCTTGGCGAGGATTTCCTGTACAATCTTGTTGTATTCCTCAGCATCCTTAGCCCAGTGTACGATGGCACCGTTCTTAGTAGCGTTGCGCTCAAACTCCTCGAGATAGTCAGCGAGGTGAGTAACTGTATGTTTCTTTATCTGACTTGCCGATTCGCGAAGCTGTTCCCACTCTTCAAGTTCGTATGCGAGAACATCGCGCTTGGCACGTACTGACCAGAAAGTCTGGTCGTGGCGTGTCACTTTATCTTGGTTCTGCAGAAATTCCTCTGCTTTTTTTGCGTGTATTGTGCTCATAAAGACATTTACAATTTACGGATTTACAATTTACAATTGGTTACAAGCCAGCAGCAAGGATCTGTGCTACATGGATGAACTTGATGCCTTTCTCGCCGTCCTTCTTTGCCAATCCCTGCATGTGCATGAGGCAAGAAGAGTCTGGACCTGTGATGTATTCAGCACCAGTAGCCTTGTGACGTGCGATCTTGTCGCGTCCCATACGAGCGGAAACATCTGGCTCTTCGATGGCAAACATACCGCCGAAGCCGCAGCACTCATCAACGCGCTCTGGCTCCTTGATAGTGATGCCTTCAACGAGCTGAAGGAGATCCTTTATCTTATTGAAGCGAGGCATGCTGCGCTCACTTGGAGAAGAGAGTCCGAGTTCGCGAACACCGTGGCAGCTGTTGTGCAGACTGACCACGTGAGGGAACTTAGCCTTCAGTGAAGTAGGCTTAACTACGTCATGGAGAAACTCCACGAGATCCATAGTCTTCTTCGCAGTCTCACACTCGTGGTTTACGATGTTTGGATGGAAGAAACGAACGTAAGCAGCGCAACTTGCAGAAGGAGCAACGACATAATCGTATTTAGAGAAGATTTCGTCGTAGTTCTTCACGAGTTTATCTGCCTTATGCTGGAAACCTGCGTTACCCATAGGCTGTCCGCAGCAAGTCTGTTTTTCAGGATATTCTACGTCCAGACCAAGCGAAGTCAAGAGCTTGTATGCAGCTACGCCAACCTCTGGATAGAGAGCATCAACATAGCAAGGTACGAAAAGTCCGATTTTCATATTCTTTTTTCTTTATATATTTAATTTAAGGGGCTTTTAAACCAAAGCAAGAAGGATGAACACCATGATGCCTGTGAGCAATCCGTAGAGCACGAATGGAATCCATGTCTTACGGAGAATCTGTCCTTCCTTACCGATAAGACCAAGAACGGCACAAGCACTTACGATGTTGTGGATACAAATCATGTTACCCATCGCACCACCAGCACCCTGTGCAGCAACTGCTACGTAGTGGTGGTTTGGAGACCAATTGAGAGCTGTTGCAGCATCCCACTGGAAGTTAGCGAAGAGCATGTCAGACACTGTGTTAGAACCAGTGATGAACGAACCGAGACCACCGATATAAGAGATTACCATTGGCCATACAGGAGCAAGCGCTGAAGACATGAGCTTAGCCATTGCCATTGGCATTGAAACGCCAGCAGTGTCGCCAATGACAACCTCAGAAGCAGCAGAGCCCTTGAAGATAGAAACGAGAGCAACGGCTGCAAGCATAGCGATTGTTGGGTTCTTCATCTTGCTGATGGCTGTTCCCCAAGCAGTCTTCACCTTGTTTGTTCCGATCTCATCGTCGCGCATCATGCCGTGGTAGAAGATAGTGATGACGGCAACGAGGATGAATGGGATAGTGCCAGGGAGATTGAGAATTGCGATTGTTGACTTCACGCCTTCCTCACCGAGGATATTCTCAAAACCGAGGTTGAACATCGGATCGTTGATAAGAGGCTTAATGCCGAAAGCAGGAACGCGAGTGATAACGAGGATAAGACCGCAGAGCACGTAAGGCATCCAAGCCTTAACCTGACTCATGTGCTGCTTGAACTCCTTCACGTCAGAAGCCTTGATTTCGCCAGACCATTCTGGATCCCAAGTGTTTGTGTCGCCGAAAGACCAAACATCCTTTGGTACGCAAACGCCTTTCTTTGTGAGCCAAACGAGAACGCCGAGACCGATGATACCGCCCATCATTGACGGAATCTCAGGACCTGCAAGCCATGCGAGTGTGTAGAAAGGAATGCCGAAGCAGATTGATGCGAGGAGGCAGTATTTCCAGATAGCGAAACCTTCCTTCCAAGACTTGTTCTTTCCATAGAAACGAGTCATGAAGCCCATCATGAAGATAGGAAGAATGAAGAGCATTGGGAGGTGGCAGAGAGTGACGTATTCGCCGATGTGCTTGTAAACCATAGCAGGGTCAGCACCAGCAATACCCATGTCAGTGAGTGCCTGAAGAGCCTGCTCCTCAAGAGAACCGAAGCCCTTGATGGTTGGAGTACCTACAGCACCGAAAGTTACAGGTATTGAGTTGAAACAGAGGCAGATAACGGCTGCACAAAGAGGAGGAAAACCGAGACCGAGGAGCAATGGAGCTGCGAGAGCTGCCGGTGTTCCGAAGCCTGCTGCACCTTCAATGAATGCAGAGAACATGAAGCCGATGATGATAGCCTGAATACGACGGTCAGGACTGATCTTCTGCATACCAGCCTGAATGGTTTCCATGGCACCACTGGCTTGCAGAGTGTAATAGATGAGCAATGCTCCGAAAACGATGATGAGAATGCCGAAAGCATCCCAGAAGCCTGCCAGCGTGAGTGCTACGACGCGCATGGCTGGAAGTTGCCAAGCAAAGAGTGCGATGACTACAGTTACGAGGAACGAGAGAGGCATTGCCTTTGTTGAAGGCCAACGGAATCCTGCCATGAGGACAAGAGCCAGAAGAATAGGCAAGAAAGCCAGAAGGGCTGCAAAACCAGTTGACATGCTACTGGTTGCTGCTGCGAACAGCGAGAGAACAGAAGATGGCATAGATTAAGTTCTGTGTTTTTAGGGTTAGTATTTATACCAGTTGTTATTAAATGTTTTTCAGTTTTCGTCGGCAAATATAACAATATTTTTTCTTATGACAAAGAAAAGTCTGGATTTTTGTAAAAAAAAGTGAAAAAAGAGGTAAAAAACGAAGAGCCAGAGTGCTTTTCCTTAGTGGAAACGATGCCCCATGGCGTCGTTAGTGAGCGAATTTTGAAACGCAGGACTTGCTTGCAGCGGGCTTTAGCGGGCTAACGAGATGTAGGGCGAAGTTTACTGAGCCGCGATTCAGGTTTTATTCCCGCAAACGGCTCGGAAATCCTCGCCCTACAAGTTTAAGGACAACAGGTATATCATTGCCTTAATTTTTATTTTAATATCTTTTTGCCATTCTTGACGATTATTCCGCGATAATCATTACCTACCTGCTGACCGGAGAGGTTGTATAGTTTTCCGCTGCTTCCTGTTGGTGAACTGACGACGGCATTTTCTATTCCCGTACTCTCCGTAACATCAGTAACCTTATATTTTGCTCCGTCCTTTTCGGTTGAGATTTCGAAGAAAGAGGTCTGCTTGATATTTGAAACGTCAACCGTCTGTGGCGAACCTGATGCTGTGCTCCAAACGAAGTTTACGCAGTCGGAAGCTGACGAGATTCGGTAAGTCTGATAATACCATGACTTGCCGTCGATGGTAGTCTTCTGGCTTACAGCATCGCCAGGCCATGCGGTGTTCTTAGGCGAATGACTGCCATCTCCTCCCCATGTCCAGAAGTTTACCTTGCTCCAGCCAACCTTATCTACGTTTACATATATATTAATGTTATAGGAATCAAAGGTCTGCGCCGTTGTGTAATTGCGTGTCTGTATGTTCTTAACCGAACCTCCCGAGAGCAGACCGACCTTCAGCGTGCAAGGAGTAGTGAGAGAAATCTTTGTTCCGCTGGCAACCTGCTTGCTGCTTGCTGTAGGATCTGAGCCGTCAGTGGTATAGACAAGCTTTGCGTTAGCATCGGCAGAGATGGCAGAAAGGGTGGGAGAGATGCTGCCCTCCTGATTGCCGGAAGGAATGGAAATCCATGGCTGTTCAGCTGCCTGGCTCATATAGACCTGATAGTTTGTGCCGGAGAGAATCTGCGTGAAGCCGGCTGGTGCTGAATAGCCAGAGCCGAAGGCTGTTATTACGTCGCAGTTGTTATTGCCGGTAGTGCGGATAGCAGAGTAATTGCTGTTTGTGGCAATGGCAATGTAGCGGCTTCCGTCGTTTGTTATGCCTGCCATCTTTCGCGCATAGATTAACTGCTTTATTTCATCCTTGTAGTCAATCCAATGCTTGAGGAAGACGCAAGGAGTACCGTTGATCATGAGGATATAAGCATTTGCCGCAGCGATGTTCTTCTTGATAGGATCGTTCTGGCTGTCGGCAGAGCGATACTGCGTGTCGTGGTTTTCGCAGAATGTAACGGCGTAACGTCCCATGCCGTTCATCTTTGCGAGTCCGCTGTTTGCTATCTTGCTCCATGCGTTGTCGTTGAAAACGTCTCGTGCGATGTAGCGAGTGGCGAAGTCGAAAGTGGCAGACTGAATGGCATCGTTAACCTTTGTTGATTCAAGCCATGCCTTGAGATTACTGCTGTTGCCATCCCAGTATTCGCCAACGGAAAAAGTAGGCTTTGCGGTAGAGTTGTAGAGTCCAGTCCATTTGCCCGCATAGCCTTTCGTCATGTCGTAACGAACTCCGGCATAGCCAAAGTCGTTGAGAAGCAAGTCGAGATAGGCGAGAACATTCTTCTGCACATTGGTAGAGCCGTGGTCAAGGTCGCGCATTCCGCCCCAACCTTCGCCATCGTCTTTGTTTGAAGAGAGGGAAAAGCCGTTCTGTGAAGCCCATTTCTTGGTCTCTCCGCCATCGTCGTCAGAGCAGATGTCGGTTGACTGCAGCTGGTATGTGGTGCCTTTGTATGTTTCGGCAGGGAAATCAACCCAGTTGCTGACATTGCGGCGATGGTTGATGACCACGTCGGCGATAGTTCCTATTCCCTTCTGCTTGAAGGTGCTGATCATGGAACGAAGTTCCTTTTCGTTTCCGAACGAGGAGTTGTAGTTTGAGAACCAATAGAGATCGTCGTAGCCCATAGACTGCGAACCGCCACAGTTGGCACTTTGCGGAACCCATACGAGATTGAAGAACTCGCTCAGCTCGTCGGCTTGCTGCTCAAGGTTGGTCCATTGCGATTGGGTGTAGCTGTCCCAGTAGAAGCCTTGAAGCATAATGCCGTCATATTTCGTTGGCCATCCCTGTGCCTTTGCTCCGAAAGAGAAGGTGAGGGCGAGAAGGAGAGAGTAAATGGATTTTTTCATTTTTTGGGGATTTAGGATTGAGGCCCTGCCGATAACGGCGGGGAATAGTCTTGCTAATGCCGAGAATGGCGGGGTGCAAAGTTATGAATAAAAAACATTTATGGGAAAAGGAGCTGAGGGAAAAGTCGTTTGGACGGGGTGCAAACGGTTGCAGCTATGAGGAGCAGTTGGCGGAAATATGGTAAAAGAAAAGGCGCAGCCTCGTGGTGAAGCTGCGCCTTGTGTTAAGTTGGGAAATAAATTGTTGCTATTCAATAGCAGTTATTCAATTTATTCAATACCCTTATAGTCGTTCTCGAGGTGGTATTCTACCTGAGAAATCTTTGACTTGTAGTTGCGCTCGTTAGACCCGTCTGTATCGAGTTCCTTAGCCTTCTGGAGGAATGCGAGAGCCTTGTCCCAAACAGGCTTGATCTGAGTCTTAGCAGTACGTGGGATGATGCCAGACTTACCAGCAGCGCGGTTCTCAGCTTCTTCAGCACGACCCATCCAGCACTGACCGAGGAATGCGTTGATACCTGCGTCGTTTGGCTTGAGCTCGTCAGCCTTCTCAAGGTCAGGAAGAGCGTTTGTATAGTCGTGGATGAGGCAACGGATCTGACCGCGGAAGTAGTAAGCGATGTGATCGTTTGGCATAGCGTCAATACGCTTCTGGCAAACAGCGTAGAACTTCTCTGCTTCGTTGAGACCGAGGCGGAGCATAGCGAGAGTCTGGAAGTTCTGTACGTTAGAAGGATCCTCGTTGTACATTGCTTCGAGCTTGTCAGCGTAAGCAACAGAGTCCTCGTGAGTCTTCAAGCCCCTAGCAGCATAGCTGTTCTTAAGAGTCTGAGCTTCCTTAGCGAACTTCTCGTCATTAGAAGCGATAGCAACGTCAGCGTACTTGTTTACCATTTCAGCACCCTTGTCGAGCTGAGCAGCGTAAGCAGCAGCGAAGTAAGCAATCTGACCGAGGTTCTGGTCGTAAGCAGCCTTCTGCTCTGCAGGAACTACTTCAAACATAGGGTAATCCTTTGAGTCAACGAAAGCCTGAAAGTACTTGAGAGTAGTCTCTGTGTCGTTCTTATCGTTGAAGAAGATACCGCCGTTGAGAACGTGTCCGCGAGTCTGGAAAACATCCTTACCGATTTCCTTGAACTTAGGAGCAACCTTACCCTTGAGGTTTGGCAGCTGGTCGAACTTGTAGCAGAGGTTTGCGTTCTCGAGAGCCTTGTAAGCAGCGTTGTAGAAATTCTCGTCGAGAGGAATCTCTGGCTTCTGAAGGAGACGGTTCTCCTGGTTCTTAGCGTCGATGTCGTTAACCTGCTTGTTGTACATGAGGGCGAGCTTGTTGTAGCACTCAGCCTTCTCCTGATCAGGCATAGAAGCAAGGTTTGCCTGGATAGCCTGTTCGATTTCAGCAGTAGTCTTCATTTTCTTAACCTGCTTGAAGACTTCCTGAGCAGATGCGCTTACTGCAAACATTGCAGCGAGAGCAAGGATTGATAACTTTTTCATAATAAGTTGTTTATAAGGTTTATTTTTCTGTTTTTTTGGCTATGGAAGCCCAGCGGAAAACCGCTGGGAATAGTCGCTTATTCGGCAGAAGGAGCCTCTGGTGTAGGAACTTCGCCTTCAGTTATAGGAGTTTCGCCTTCAACTGTTGCTGGAAGTTCTTCCTCTTCTTCGGCAGTGTCAACTACGCAGATATCAGCGATTACGTCGTTGCGCTTCTTGAGTTCAATGAGGCGAACACCCTGAGTGTTGCGACCCTTGTCCTCGAAGTCAGAAACCTTGAAGCGGATAGAAACGCCGCTCTTGTTGATGATGATGAGGTCCTTATCGTCAGTAACCTTGCGGAAGCCAACGAGGTTGCCAGTCTTGTCAGTAATGTTGATAGTGCGAACACCCTTTGCGCCTCGGCTTGTCTGGCGGTATTCAGAGATTACAGAACGCTTTCCGTAGCCGTTCTCTGAAATAACCATTACAGACTCCTCTTCAGGATTGTTTGTTACAATCATGCTTACGATGCGGTCTTCGCCACCTTCGTCGAGAGTCATACCGCGAACACCGGCAGCGCCACGTCCCATGGCGCGAACGTCGCTTTCGTTGAAGCGGACAGCCTTGCCATGATAGCTTGCAAGCATAACCTGGCTGTTGCCGTCGGTGAGTGCTACGCCGATGAGTTCGTCATTGTCCTCCTTGAAGTCGAGGGCGATGATACCAGCTGCACGTGGGCGTGAGAACTGCTCGAGAGATACTCGCTTAACGATAGCGTTCTTCGTAGCGAAGAAGATGTAATGGCTGTTGATGAACTCTGGATCCTTGATGTCCTTGACAGTGAGGAATGCCTTCACGCTGTCGTCAGAATCGATGTTGAGGAAGTTCTGCAGAGCGCGACCCTTAGACTGCTTGTTGCCTTCCGGTATCTCGTAGCAGCGAGTCCAGAACACGCGGCCTTTGGCTGTGAAGAAGAGCATCCAGTCGTGAGTCATTGCAGGAACGATGTAGCGAGTGAAGTCAGCGTCGCGAGTGCTTGCAGCCTTTACGCCTACGCCACCACGATGCTGAGCCTTGAACTCTGTCTGGTTCATACGCTTGATATAGCCGAGATTGCTGATAGTCACGGCGATAGGATCGTTTGGATAGAAGTCTTCTGGGTTGAACTCCTCGCTTGTGAACTTAATCTCAGTGCGACGCTCGTCACCATACTTCTCCTTCACTTCCTGAAGTTCGTCCTTCATGACCTTCTTGCAAAGCTCTGGGTCAGTGAGGATGTTGTTGTAGTATTCGATGAGTCGCTCAAGTTCCTCGTATTCAGCCTTCAGCTCTTCTACACGGAGACCAGTGAGCTGTCCGAGACGCATCTCAACGATAGCCTTAGACTGAATCTCGTCGATGTTGAAGCGAGCCTCGAGAGCACGCTGAGCATCTGATGGACTCTTTGAAGCGCGGATGATGCGAACAACTTCGTCGATGTTGTTTACTGCAATGAGCAAACCTTCCAAGATGTGAGCACGTTCCTCTGCCTTCTTGAGATCGTACTTTGTGCGACGGATAGTAACATCGCGGCGGTGCTCTACGAAGTAATGAACACACTCCTTGAGAGTAAGAAGCTGTGGGCGACCGTTTACGAGTGCGATATTGTTTACAGAGAAGCTGCTCTGAAGGGCAGTCATCTTGAAGAGCTTATTGAGGATGACGTTGGCATTGGCATCACGCTTTACGTCAACAACGATACGCATACCCTGGCGACCTGACTCGTCGTTGGCATTAGAAATGCCGTCAAGCTTGCCTTCCTTTACGAGTTCTGCGATGTTCTCAATGAGCTGGGCCTTGTTTACGCCGTAAGGAATCTCCGTTACGACAATCTTGTCGTGCTGATCATCAGACTCAATCTCAGCCTTGGCACGCATGATGATACGTCCGCGACCAGTCTCATAAGCATCCTTGACACCCTGAAGACCGTAGATGTAACCTCCGGTAGGGAAGTCAGGAGCCTTGATGTACTGCATGAGACCGTCTGTGTCAATGTCAGGATTGTCGATGTAAGCGCAGCAGCCGTCGATGACTTCGTTGAGGTTGTGTGTTGGCATGTTTGTTGCCATACCTACAGCGATACCGTTACCACCATTTACGAGAAGGTTAGGAATCTTTGTCGGCATTACAGTTGGCTCGTAGAGTGTATCGTCGAAGTTGAGCGACATGTCAACAGTGTCCTTCTTGATGTCGTCCATGATATGCTCACCCATCTTAGAGAGTCGGCACTCAGTGTAACGCATGGCCGCTGGAGAGTCGCCATCGACTGAACCGAAGTTACCTTGTCCGTCAACGAGGGTGTAACGCATATTCCAGTCCTGTCCCATACGAACGAGAGCACCATATACAGATGAGTCGCCATGTGGGTGATATTTACCGAGAACCTCACCAACAACACGCGCACATTTCTTGTACGGAGAGTCGGAGGTGTTTCCGATGCCGAGCATACCGTAGAGGATACGGCGGTGTACCGGCTTGAAGCCGTCACGCACATCTGGAAGCGCGCGGGCTACGATAACCGACATAGAGTAGTCAATATACGAGGATTTCATCTCCTCCGCAATATTGACTTTCATTATTCTGTCGTTGTCTTGAGTTTGTTCCATTTATTGTTTAGTTGTTATTTGTTCTTAAAGAAGGCGAAATGCCGTTTTTGGCGGTTTTTAGCCCGTTTGAGCCATTTTTATGGGTACAAAGGTACGAATAATTATTGAATTTCAAGAGGAAAATCCCAAATATTTTCGGGAAATTCCCTATTTTTGCAATATTTTGAAAAAATAAAGGCTGATTTGCGAAAAGTTTTTTAATTTTGTAGCGAACAATACTACGGCATAAACAGCAAAGAATGAAGAAAATATATCTGAAAAAGGGCAAGGAAGAGTCGCTCGGCCGATTCCATCCATGGGTGTTCTCAGGTGCTATCGCCAAGATGGATGATGGCATTGAGGAAGGTGAATATGTGCATGTGATAAAGAACAATGGCGAGTTCATAGCCATTGGTCACTACCAGATCGGCTCCATCGCTGTGCGAGTGTTGAGCTTCAAGGATAAGGAGATAACACCAGCCTTCTGGGAGCAGCACCTTGAGACGGCGCTGAACGTGAGAATCGTATCAGGCATGGCGGATTCTCCGACGAACAACACTTACCGACTTGTACATGGCGAAGGCGATTTCCTTCCGGGTCTCGTCATTGACTGCTACGGAAAGACTGCCGTTATGCAGGCTCACAGCGTTGGTATGCATGTATGCCGCTTTGACATTGCTGATGCCCTGATGAAAGTGATGGGCGAGAGAATAGAGAATATCTACTATAAATCAGAAACCACTCTGCCGTACAAGGCAGACCTCGGTCAGGAGAATGGCTTTATCGTTGGCTCTACGCCAGACGATATCGCAACAGAAAACGGTCTTCATTTCCACGTGGATTGGCTCCGCGGACAGAAGACGGGTTTTTTCGTTGACCAGCGAGATAATCGTTCGCTCGTAGAGCATTACGCAAAGGGCAAGAAAGTGCTCAATATGTTCTGCTATACAGGCGGATTCTCGTTCTATGCAATGCGTGGTGGAGCAGAACTTGTTCATTCAGTAGATAGTTCGGAGAAGGCGATTTCGCTTACCAACAAGAACGTGGAACTGAACTTCTCCAACGATTCTCGCCATAAGGCTTTCTGCGAGGATGCTTTCAAGTATCTGGACAGGAACGAGCATGTCTATGACCTCATCGTTCTCGATCCACCAGCGTTTGCCAAGCATCGTGGAGCTCTCCATAATGCCCTGAAAGGATATACGCGCCTCAACCTCAAGGCTCTGCAGCAGATAAAGTCTGGCGGTATTCTTTTCACGTTCAGTTGTTCGCAGGTAGTAACAAAGGAGCATTTCCGCAATGCCGTGTTCACAGCTTGCGCACAATCCGGCAGAAAGGTGAGAATACTGCATCAGCTGCACCAGCCTGCTGACCATCCAATCAATATCTATCATCCTGAAGGCGAATACCTCAAGGGATTAGTGCTTTATGTTGAATAACTCCAAAGAATCTCATCCGGAGCGGGAAGGCTTTCTGCTAGTGGCTCTCTCGGGTGGAGCAGATAGTGTGTATCTCCTGCTGTCGCTGCTGAAAAGTTACGGCAGAGAGAACATTGCTGCTGTCCACTGCAATTTCCATCTTCGTGGAGAAGAGTCAGACAGGGATGAGATGTTCTGCAGGAGACTGTGCGAGAAGAAAGGAGTGGATCTGCATGTCGTTCATTTCGATACCAAGAAATATGCGGCAGACAACAGGATGAGCATTGAACTGGCTGCCAGGGAGTTACGCTATGATTATTTTGAACAGCTCCGAAAGGAGATTGGAGCAGAATACATAGCCGTTGCGCATCATAAGGACGATCAGGTGGAAACGATAATCCACAACCTGATACGCGGCACTGGAGCGCGAGGACTTTGCGGAATGCGTCAACGGAACGGACGCATAATACGTCCGCTGCTGAATGTCAGTCGTGAGGAAATAGAAAGGCATCTGGCGGATTGGGGGGAAACCTACGTGACGGATAGCACGAACCTTGAAGACGATGCTACGAGGAATAAGATTCGCCATCACATCATTCCGCTGTTGAAGGACATTAACCCGAAGGCTGTAGATAACATAGTACGCATGGCGAGCCACATGGAGGAAACCTTGCAGATAGAGGAAAACCATTACCAGGAGCAACTAGCATTGTTTGAGAATGGACGTCAGAAGGATGTCCGTTTTACAGAAGGATTCCTGCACTATCTGCTTTCGCCGAAAGGGTTTAATATTGCTCAGATTCGGAATATCCTAAAGGCATTGAGTCAGCCGGAGACTAAAATGTTTGAGTCGAAGGAGTATGTCGTGGATGTCTGTCGCAGGCAGCTTTATGTTTCCCGAAAGGAGGCAGACACCTTCGTTCCGTATCGCAATCAGGCGGGCAACCTTATCCGTCGTCCCAAGGCAGGCGACCGCTTCCGTCCGAAGGGAATGAAGGGAACAAAGCTTGTTTCCGACTACCTGAACGAGAAGAAGCTTACGCCGCAGCAGAAACGCAGAGTATTGGTGGAGGAGGGGAGAGAAGGAAAGATATTGAATGTTTGCCTAACGGAAGAAACCACTTCTCAAGAAAAGTAATATGTTTGACAGGTCGTAAACGCAATGAAAAAGTTCAGAAAGTATTATAACAGTTCTTTTGCCGCAAAGATGACGTTCATTCTTTGCCTGGCTGTGTTGATTGTCTTTGGCTTGATATACTCCGTTACCATATACAGGGCAGCAACTTCCATTCTGGAAAAAGAGAAGGATAGTGCTGCCACGAAGGTCAGCTTGTATTCTAAAGTGCTTGACGTTATGGGAGTTGACCTCGAAATGAAGGAACTCACGGAAGAGTTCTCGGCGATTATAAGTAAGGACGACGCAAAGAGCTCAGTCTTCCTCTTGGGCAAGGACGGCAAAAATCTGATTAACGCAGACAAAGATAATGATGCCGAGACCTACATAACCGATGCCTGCGAGAATCATGGCGAAGACTTGGAGGAGATAGAGCGCGACATGCTGGCTGGAAACGACGGCACGAGAGTAATGGTTTACGATGGCGAGAAATATCTCGTCAGCTATGCCTTCATTCCAAACATTGAGTGTGGAATTGCTATCTGCAAACCATACGACATAATCTACGAGAAGATGATGCTCGGACTGCTGCGAACCGTACTGATGCTTCTTGTTACGATGGTGTTGGTGGGCTTCCTTATCTGGCACATTGTACGTCGTCGTACACAGCCGATTCGCAGCTACGCTAAGTCAGCAGCCATGATAGCAGAGGGAGACTTTGACTCTCCTTTGCAGAAAGCAGCCTCTGGCGACGAGATTCAGCAGCTTGGCGATTCGCTCGACAACATGCGCGTGTCTCTGAAAGACTATGTACAGAAGCTTACTGAGACAACAGCTGTACGTCAGAGTATGGCAAAGGAACTTAGTATTGCTCACGATATTCAGATGGGAATGCTTCCGCATAACTTCCCTTCGCCTCCAGAATACAAGGATGTTGATGTGTTTGCTTTCCTCCAGCCTGCAAAGGAAGTGGGTGGAGACTTGTATGATTTCATGATAATTGATGGCAAACTGTACTTCATAATAGGCGATGTCAGCGGAAAGGGGGTTCCGGCTTCTCTTGTCATGGCTATCACTATCAGCCTGTTCCGTGCTATTCTGCAGTCGGCGGCTTCGCCAGCGGATGTCGTTGACCGTATTAACAACGCCATAGCAGCGGGCAATGAGCGTAATATGTTTGTGACTCTGATTGTAGGCGAACTCAATCTGGAGAACGGACATCTGCGCTTCTGTAATGCAGGTCACGACCCAATGCTCCTTCTGCATGGCGAGAGTCTGGAGATGATAGAGATGGCAACGAATCTGCCGGTAGGAGTAATAGAGAACTTCCCTTATAAGATGAATGAGGTTGATGTGCAACCGGGCAATAAGCTTGTCTTATATACTGACGGCGTTGTTGAGGCTGAGAATCCTGATAAGCAGCTCTATTCTACAGATCGACTCGTGGCTGCTCTTGAGAAGAATATGCAGCTCTCTTCTAAAGAGATAATAGAAATGATAACCTCAGATGTCCGCACCTATGTCAATGGTGCTGATCAAAGCGACGATATCACAATAATGTCTATTCACTATATACCGAATGAATCAATGAGCAAGGAAATTATCTTCCTGAACAAGATGGAGGAGGTTAAAAGAATAGCAGCCTTCATTGATGAAATAGGCGAGGAGTTGAAACTGGATTTCTCTGTCCTCACGAACATACAGCTTGCCATAGAAGAGGCTGTGGTTAATGTTATCTCGTATGCCTATCCGGATAATGAGGAGAGGCAGAGCAGCCTGAGCGTGCATAAGAATGGTAATACGATAGTCTTTGTACTCTCAGACTCTGGTATTCCTTTCGACCCAACAGCTGCTGCCGATCCTGACCTTACGCTTTCAGCAGAGGAAAGACCTATTGGCGGACTTGGTATAATGCTCGTTAAGAAGATGATGAATGAGGTTACTTACCAGCGCATTGATGGTAAGAATGAACTTACAATGAAGAAGGAAGTCTGAGATCGAAAATCCGTAAATTGTAAATTTGTAAATCCGTAAATAATATGATGGAAACAATAGTAAAAATAGATGGCTCTGATGCCGTAATCTCTCTCGTTGGTCGTCTTGACACACCAAGCGCTCCACAAGTGGAAACAGAAGTTCAGAAGGCAATGGTAGCTGAGGTGAAGTCTGTTCTCGTTGACTGCTCACAGCTCAGATACATATCTTCTTCTGGTCTTCGTATCTTAATCTCCCTTCATAAGCATTTTCTGAAGTGTGGTGGTTCGCTCACTGTCAAAGCACTCTCGCCAGATATCAAGGACGTCTTCGATATGACCGGCTTCACAAACATCTTCACAATCGTGGAGTAATATCCTCATAACCTCAAAACCAAATAACCTCAAAACCTGCAACTTGAGCACTTGCGAAAGTTGAATAAGCTTACTCCATTCAGCGTGAAAAAGTGCAGAAAAGTGGCTGTTCAGAAGGCTAAAATGGGCTCTTTTTGTATGGATGCTTGATTTAAGTCTTGGATATTGCGATATTAGGGACAGAAAAGACTAAAAAAATGATTTTTTTGCGCCCAAAAACTACATCTCTACACCAAACGATTGTAACTATCTTCTTTTCAGTAAGTTACGGCGATGTAGTTTCTAAAATTAACTACACCAACTCTACATCATGTACAGGTGTAGTTAATTTTAACTACATCGTAACTACACCAAAACTACATAGCCCGTGAACCCCGATAAACAGAGGGTGGCTCAGCGATTTGATGTAGAAATGTAGTTTTTGTTACAAAAAATATTTATTTTTTTTGTAATTATGTATTCCCAACGCAAATTGGAAACGACGCCCCATGGCGTCGTTAGGGAGCGAAAAGGGATGACCATGCGGCTGTTTAACGACATGGGGCGTCGTTTCCACTATAAGACATTTTCCCGCCATATTTTTAGGCTCGGGAAAACTTTCCTCGCGCAGGAAGGAAAACTTTCCCGCTAAGGATGACAACTTTCCTTCTGTTGGAAAGAATGGAACCGTCTGTCCTTATCTTTCTGCCAATCAGTGAGATAAGAGTCAATTTTTCTTCTAAGATAACCCATACAATCCTAAAATTAGAGCCATATTTCATACATACCACCCTAAAATTAGAGCCATATTTTGAATATATACACCTAAAATTAGAGCCATTTCATGGTGCAAAGGTAAAGATTTATTGACAATCAACCAAATTTTCGCTCCCTTATTTTCTCTTTTTACGCTTTTTAGTTGCTTTCGCTTGCTCCTGCTGCACAGCGGGACTTCTTCTGGAGGACTTCTGCGAACTGTTCAAGGGTCATTCTGCTGCATCCTACCTCAATGTTCTCAAATCAAATCCAGCGCAAATACCAACATGTATGATAATGTCAAGAATTAATGGCATTACTACCGTTTTTCTAAATTTTCTTTTGGTGATTAAAAATAAAGATGTAATTTTGCAACGAAACCCATTAACCAGCAAAAGATATGGAAAACAACAATAATTATACAAACGTTTCCTTTGAAGATGAAGGCTTCGTAAACGAATGCCTTGAGGCATTTGATAAAAATGTAGAGCAAATTGAATTAGAATATGCAGTTGAGACTAAGAGTGCCTAAGCAACTTGGACTAAAACGGAAAATCGTTGACAAATATACTGGATTGTATAGGGAGTATAGTCGTTTTTATCCTGATAGAAAAGACTATAGTGTTATAGTGCAAGATGCTCACTATGAAGGTGATCATCACAACGACGTTCTTCTAAGCAAACCATACGACTTTGAAGATCTGATGGATTAGTTTGCAAAGTCGCTAAGGTTTCAACCTTCCTAAAACAACTCTGGCGCAAATCCTGACATATATAATGATGTCAAGATTCGCGTCAGATGTTTTCTTTTTACAATAGTGTGACAGCTACCCTTCTGCCTAAACCATTGAACAATCTCGATAGTGTAGATAGTTGAATATCTACATGACCATTCTCAACACGAGAGATGAAACTCTTCTTCGTCCCTATCCTATTTGCCTATTCGTCTTGCGTCAACCCCTGTCTGATACGTTCTGATTTCAGCTGTTCACCGATGATGAAAGCGTCGCAACTCAGCTCAAACTCAGTGCGTTCAGGTGTTCCAAGTTCGCCAAAATCCTCTGCAATCAACTCCTCTATAGGAGTGCAACCGATAGCTTTAAGTTCTTCCTGTGTCATATTATTGTTTCAGGTTCTGCACAAAAAGAAATGGTGCTGTCTTCTATGTCATTTACAATGTATGGTTTGGCTGTTTTTCTGCCGTTGCTAACTGTTATCAAGCTTTTTCCGAAGAAAACAGACAATTGCCCTAAAGTGCGAATGGTGAAATTATGCTGTCCGCTTAACCATTTTGTGATCTCGCTAGGTCTCTTTCCAAGTTCATCTGCGAACTGCTTCTTTGTTAATCCGCGTTCAGTCATTAACTGATATATACGATTGGATATGGCAAAACTCAAGTCAAGTTCCGCCTTGATATCCTTTGGTACAGACGATACCAATTCATTGAAATTTGTATTTATCTGTTTCATAGTTCAAAGATATTATCCGTTTCTATAGATGTTTCCGTAACCTCAATACTACCATTCTCAACCCCTTCTTTAAGAAGTTGGTCGAAGCGTTGCAATGTAAGAACATATCCTTGTAGTATAGGGTCAGCCTGATAGGTTTGTGTCTTTTTTATGCCACCATTACCTAATATCAGTATTTTGTCACTCAATCTAAGGCAATACAAGCGCAATTTTGACTGCAAAACCGGCAGGGCTGCCACTCTGTCATTTAATTTTCCTTCCAAACGGAAGTAGCGTTCTAATGCTCCTTCACCAGCTATCTTTCCTAAGACTCCAATTAATCGTTGAAAATCAGTGTTCAGTTCAGCATCGTTCTTAAACTTGTTTACAAATTTCTCGAATTCAGAATCCATATCCATAAGGAACTGAATCGTATAAATGGTGCAGCCATTGCCTTGATTTACGAGTGCTATTTCCGCTTCTTTCATGTCCAATAATGTTAGATTTCTGGTACAAAGTTAGCACTTGTGTTTTATTTATAAGTAAAATATATGTTTTATTTATAAGTAAAATACAATTAATTGTTTGGTGTCAATTAAACATCTGTGTTTCTATACTAAACAAATCCGGCGCAAATCCCAACATGTATGATAATGTCAAGATTTGCGCCGGATTGGATTCTGTATTATTAGTATTATTGCCAAGTAACGGAAGGCAGACCTGTCACCGATAGATTAATGGTCACAGTGGTGTTCATCTGTATCTTTTCTCCAGTAGTTGATTTCTGGGGCAACAGAACATGTTATAACTAGTGAATGTTTTAGGATTAGAAAATCATCTTAATCAAGAACCAGCCGATTAAGCCTGCTATTACCCACCAGTAGTCTTCCAAGAATGAGGTGTTAGAATCATTTGAGTTGGTTGAATCATCCTCATCCACAGCAAATCCATGTGCTCTGTTCCAACTGTCTCTTGCTTTCTGTATATCATGTCCTGCTTCTGTGTACATGTCAAAGTTGGTGCCCATTGTCCAACCATAAACTTTCTGCAGAATCTCTGAAATAAGACGAGCTGCGCCTTCAGCATCATTGCCAAAGTCTATCGCATATTCACGACCATATCGTTCATAACCTCTTTGATCCGTGTAATTGCAGATATGACTTGTAAACAATGGAAAGCTATCAAGTTTCTTGAATGCTTCCAGCTGCTTCTCAACACGTTGATTGAATTGCAAATCATCGTCATCTTCAACGTCAATATAAGTGTGAAAAACTGTAGTTATTATTAGCCCGTTCTTGGAGTCACTAATATCTATATCTTGATCATCCGACCAGCAGCATTTTCCTGATCTGAGAATGCTGATAGATTCACTGTAGCCTGTATCTTCTTTTTTAGTATTCAAGTCAGTAATTACGCTCTTCTCAGGATTCTTCTCCTGTAGTTGCAAGTTTCGTTTCAACTCTGCTGCTAATCCTGGGAAAGTTGCAGAGTCGTTAGTGTACGAAGTCTTTGACAAATCGATGCCTTTGTCAACAAAACGTACCAAGAGAGAACCGCAGTACTCGCAGTTCTGCGCATTGGTTGTGTTTGCCCCGCAATTAGGGCATTTTAAGACTTTTAGTTCCATATAATTTGTATTTTAAACAATGATATCTTCTTACAAAATAGTTACATCAAAGGATTCGTCAAGAAAACTATCGTACTTCTTGTCAAGTTTATATTCCGTAAACAAGACGAGATCCATCCAGTCCGGGGAAGAAGGGTCAAGCATCTCGTTGCGCACCGTGTAATATCTAATACCTTTTACATTTAGGTTTGAGAATTTCTCCTTGATATATGAAGACAACATTTGTGGTATGACATACTCAATCTTGAAATTACGAGTAATGGACTTACATTCTTTGTTATTTAAGGGGCAATAATACGCGATGCTGTTACATGCGGCAATGAGTGGCCATAAAGTGTTTAACGATTCGTTGAAATCATCTTTCTTGTCGCTAAATGTATTGGATTTATTCAATTCATAAGCTGACATATCAAATACCTTTATGCTTACATTGTCTTTCAATTTAAATGAAGCGGTAGTAGTGATTTCATCTGTTATTTCGCTTCTACAAGCTTTTTCTGAGTATGATAGATACAAACATACACTTCCTTGAGATGAAAAGCGGTCGGATTTCGTAAGGTATAATTTGTCAAATGGTATATGCTTCAAGCTGTTAGGATTTGTATGCTTTCCTGGCCTCAAGCGATAATAACAATTCTCATTGCTTATTTCGTTTATCCATAGTTCTTGATTGTCCTGTATTTCTTTTCTTAATGTGGAATCCATCAACCTTGTGAAAATGCCACATGCTTTCAACACATTCCCCTTTGTGTACTCTTTAAGAACTTGAGGAATACGAGTACACAAGGAATCAAGAATCTTATTGTCAACAACCATATCATGTGCAATAACAAAGCGTTTGTATGCTTTAAATCGTTGAGATAGTGCATCAACATAGTCTTCTCCACAACTGACACAGAATGGTAGCCAAAGAATTCTTTTCTTATCTAATGCTTCAATGTCTTTTTCTGTTCCCATATTCTGTTGTCATTTAGTTTTATTCCACACTCTTTGATATTGCATTAGCTCCAACCAAGAGTAGAATCTGAATGAATATTAGAATGATTATTGCTACGAGTTGTCCATTGTCCTCAAATCTATTTGGAGCAGCAATGCCACACCATATCTCAATAAGAGTGAATAGAGGAAACAAGCAGTTGAACGATACACGAAAGCCATCCTTGATAGACATTGCAGAAACAAGGAACATCAGCAAGCAGTTGCCGATGATGGCAAGGCTTGTCAGGCTAACATTGACCCATCCGTAGCTTGACATTATGTAGCCAAAGAGGACGTTCAGCATAAGAAGGATGAGAGTGATAATTAGAGTTGGTGATTTCATGTCGTGAAATATTAATGTTATTGCTATCGTTTGTTATCACATAGGTGGAAGTGGTGGAGGACAAGCTCCGAATAGTTGAGAGAGTTCTGGTACAGTTGATGCTTGTGCCCATGAAGGCATACCTTGCTTCCATACCAAAGTATCACGAGTGATTTGCCCGTTTGAAATGTAAGATGAGAGAGCATTCATGTCAAATGGACCTTGCTGTTGTCCGTTGATAGCAACATAGAACTGTGCGGATTGTGGAAGAGGAGGTGGAGCCATAGGCTGCTGTGCAGAAGTTTGTGCTCCCATCATTGCTCCAAGCTGATTGCCAAGATTAGCTCCTGCGCCTAATCCCATGCCCATGCCAACGAAATTTCCACCGCCTTCATTGGCAGCTGCTTTGTCCATCACATCGAACGAGCGGCTCATTTGATAGACATCACGACCATTTATCTTCAGTTGTGCTTGTAGTTCCTTTGCTTCCTTCAGTTTCTTGAAGCTTGGATCGTCTTCTGGCACATTGATAGACATGATGTGGAAGTTCTCAAACACAAGACCGTATTTCAAGAACTCATCAGCAAGGCTCTGCTCCACATATTGCGACAACTCCACAAGATGGGAATTGATGTTTAGTACGGAGATGTTGTCTTTGGTCAGTTTGTCTGAGATAAGGTTGGCAAAGAATGACATCATTTTGCCCTTGAAGTAAGAATCAACCTTATCTATTGTGAACGAAGACATATTGCCTACCAAAGCATCCATGAATACTCTTGGATCAGCTATTCTAAGTCCATATTGTCCGAAAGAACGTACAGGAACAATAATGCCGTATTTAGGATCTTCAAGTTGAATAGGTACAGGTGTTCCCCACTTTGTATCCAACACGGCAAGTTTGTTCACAAACCAAACTTCTGCCTGGAATGGCGAATCGCCACCGAAAGGAATGTTGATGAGCTTGTTAAGTAGAGGGATGTTCTCGGATTTCAGTGTGTGGGTGCCAGCACCAAATTCATCCAGAACCTTACCTCCCTTTACGAAGAAAGCTGTCTGTCCATTATAAACCACAAGTTGAGTACCTATCCTCAAATCGTTAGAAGGAAACTTGTGGACAAGTTCTTTGGTATTGACTTCCCACTTTACAACATCTATAAGTGCCATAAATGTATATAAAGCCTTAGAAACCCAATAAGGCGGAAAAAGGTTAGTGTTTGATTTCTCCACATAAACGCAAAACGTAGGCTTCCATCTCTACTCGTCTGTTAATTGAGGTCCTGAGAAAACCCTTGAAGATTGACGAGTGAGTGTCTGCCTACGCTTGATATACAAATAATACCTTAAAGTGTGCTTGAGGATATCCCTATCCTCTGCACACTTACGGATACCATTATAGCATACCCGTAGCAGTCACTTCAGACATTGTCATTGATCTTCAATTTGAAATTTCTCAGGTTTCAATTAACCAATAGACAAAGCATCGATGACGCTTTTTGTTATGTAGTGTCTTCCATGTAGCGCATTTTATGATGCGCACTGTTTTGGTAAGACGCTGCAAAAGTAAACAATTATTTTCTATCTTGCAAATAAATCAAGAAAAAAATAAAACACAAGCCGATGTTTGCGGACACAGAAACAAAAAAGCGGCAGAATTCTGCCGCTGAATAGTTTAATCTATAGTTCTTTAGATTCCGAATCTGTAATCAATTTCTTAATCTCAGGATATAGCAAAGGGATGTCATTTTTTACCGTAGCCCAGAGCTTTGAAGGGCTTATGCAATAGTAATCATGAACTAAAACATGGCGCATACCTTCCATCATCTTCCATGGAATTTGCGGGTTGTCTGCACGAAACTCTTTTGTCAGTTTGTAAGTAGCCTCGCCAATAATCTCAACAAGTTTTACGTAACCATAAAACTTTATTGGATCATTCTGTATAACATCCAACGAATCATCTTTGCTTCTGTTCAACAGCACATGACAAGCTTCTTCTATGTGCTGTAATCTGCTTTGATCTTTAATAGGTTCTCTCATACACCAGCTTTTTATCGCGTTCAGCACTTTCTCTGGCAAAAGGCAATAATGTGCCTTCCTCAACCAAATCAATGTCTCGTCCAAGCAGAGTTTTCAAATCCATATACATTCCACCCATAGTAAATAAACTTACATTGGCGTTCTCGTCAAACGAAACAAGAATGTCAACATCACTATCAGGACGTTCTTCGCCACGTGCAAACGAGCCAAACACCCATACTTTTTGTACGGGCTTTGACTTGAAATAATTGCTTATTGTGTTTGCCACTTGTTTGTTCATAGAAATAGTGTTTTATGATATGACGCTGCAAAAGTAAACAATTATTTTCTATCTTGCAAATAAATCAAGGAAAAAATCATAGCAAGACAGATGTTTGCGGACACATAAACAAAAAAGCGGCAGAACTCTGCCGCTAAATTAAATATCAGTAAGTAAGGAATGGGATGGTTAACATTCCATTGACACGTCCAATGTCGTAATCTCCAACCTTTATGGCATTTTTCCGTGATACTTTTCCGGGTGGTTCAGTACTGTCTTCAACGATTTAGCGTTATAAGTTCGTACCTTTCAGACGAGGATTATAATGAAACATTTCCTTCCGAAGGAGAGCGGAAAGAGAATGTGGTTTGGCGGTCTTTGTTGGTAATGAGGAAGTCGGTTTCCCCGATTATATCCATCCCCAAAAGGACATCGTAATCATCGATATCGTCACAATAAACTTTGTAGTCATGATATAATCTGCCGTTGGGGAGTGCGAGAGCAATCTCGTAAATGTCTACATCTCTACTACCACCTAATGCCATTACTTTGGTATTGCCTATTGGGGAGAGTTCCAAAGCCTCGGCTACACGAGGTGAAATGTATGTATTCTCCGCTCCCGTGTTCCATGCTGCGATAGGAGTGAAATACTTCATCGTAGGCAGAGAATCTTTCTTGAAATTCGGAAATACGTATGCTTCCGTGATGATAGCCTTGACCTGCGTGTTGTATTCTTTTGTGTATGGTCTCATAGAGCCTTCAGTACGTCTTCAAGATTAGATGTAGGGTGAGTAGTATATGGTATGGAAGGATATCCTTCCATAGCCTTACGGTAAAGACCACAACGTTTTGGTTTCCCGTTGTCTTCAATCTGACGAACACTTCCCATGTCAATGAAGTCTTCTATTTCGTAATCCTTGAAAGCTTTCATGTTAATTTTGAATTTACTTGTTGTAATTTATGTTTTCGCTTCTATATAACTAAACCTCATTTATCCACAAGCCGCAAGTTCGTTTTGCATTCTCGACAGCTTTCCTTGCATTCTTTCAATGCTCTTGCTGAGTTGCTTCTTGCGATGCTCGGAATATACTGAGGCATTGTATT
>JAZRYU010000031.1:0-16753 GCA_045600885.1 Prevotella sp. | reverse complement strand
AATTGCCGATGAACCGTCCCTGTATTTTCAGCTGAGCGTTTTCACCATAGTTGTCATCAGCCTTGATTGTGACATTGCTACTTCCTTTTGCATCTACAGAACCATAGATAGTTGTCCAGCCAACGAGGTTGATGGTGATGTTGTCATTGATTATGAGGGAATTCAATTCTGCCCAGTTGAGCAGGAGCGTTTTTGTCGTAGGCTCGTACGATATAGTACCGCCATCTCCCCAGAAGTCCTTTGCGTTAGCCGAAGTCACCTGTGTGCCTTCAATGTAGAGAGGATATTTCTCAACGGTCACAGGCTTAGCCTTTGTAGTAGCCTGCATGGTATTGTACTTGCTGATGTTGCCAGCTTCGTCTTCCACACGAACCTCAAATGAATATTTTGTTGAAGGCTTGAGGTCGCCCACGATGTACGAAGTCTCGCCCTTCAATTTCTTGCACAATACGCCGTCACGATAGACAGAGTATTGCAGATTCTCCTGCTTAGTGACGTTGTCAGTAGCCTTGTTCCAAGTGAGAGCCACGCTGCCGTAAGTCACATCGGCTGCCGTAACAGTCTTGTTCGCAATGGTTGGCGCAGTCTTGTCCTGAGCGTTAGATGTGGTGTAAGTCAGGATGTCGTAAGTAGAGGTGTTGCCAACACGGTCCTTTACACGTACACAGAATTCGTATGTCGTGTTTGGTTTGAGACTGAAAATACGACTTGAACTTATGTTCTTTCCTTGTTCTGCACCATCTCTTGAATAGCGACCACTTGATGGCTCTTTATACATGACCGTGTAATCCAAGTCCTCATCGTCAAACAGATTATCCTTTGCCTTTGTCCAGTTGAGCGTAAGAGAGTTGTCTGTAGCGTTAGTTACCGTGAGCTTCTTGTTTGACAGAGTTGGAGCTTCCTTGTCGTTCTCGTAGCCCAAAGGCATCGTTTTCACACTTGCTATTTCGTAAGTTGATATGTTCTTGTCATCGTCAAAAGCATCGACACGGATTTCATACCATGTGTTTGCCTGACCGAAATATGGTTTGGTTGATGTCAGATTCATGCCCAAAGGAGACCCCAAGTTTGCATACATATCAAAAAAGGGTAGATCTGATTCTTTCAGTCGGGTGCCAACTCTGTACCAAATGTTTGACTGACTGGTCTCTTTATCAATGGCTCTATTCCATGAAATATCTGCCGATTTGTGAGTTATGTTACTAATTCTTATGTATGGATCAGGAATAGTTGGCGGATTGGCTGATGATGACTCGGGCACAGTTATTCTTGCTGGGTCATATTTTGCTGTATTTTCTGATCCATCTTGAGCTTCTACCAAAAAATCATAAGTATTTGGCTTAATATCATATATCTCTGCAAGCAAATATTTTGAACCATTATGAGTTATGATATTTTCATAATAGTATTTCACGTTTGCTAACTTATAATAGTTGCTTTCACTTGCTTTCTTGTAGTAAAAATTAAGAGAATATCCCACATTGTCTTGGGCAGGCAAGAAACGTAACGTTATTTTATTGGTATGTTCTGCGTCATTTGTCCAATTTTGCAAGAGTTTTTCGTAAAATAAAGTAACCTTCTTGTTGTCTATTGTCGGTGCTTCTGTATCAGTTTCAGTTCTTACAGTTATGGCTTCATAAGAGGCGTAATTTCCAGCGTTATCACTTACTCTTACGGTAATCTCATATTTAGTATTAATAAAGAGACTAGAAAGTCTGTATGACTCTGCGTTTTTACTACGAAAAACTGTTTTGAATTCTTCTTCAGGGTATGCTTTTCGACATAGCACTTCGTAAAGCAAGTCATTTTGTGACGTTAGATTATCCGTAGCCTTATTCCATTTAATTGAAATGGAAGTCATTGTGACATTAGTCACGGTAATCGTCTTGTTGCTAATCGTAGGCGCAACCGTATCAGCTGCCCACGCAGTTGCAGTTGCCAACGTAGTCAGCAACAGAGCAACGAATGTTCTTAGCAGTTTTGTTTTCATAATGTTTTTGTTTTTTATTTGATTAATAGATTATATTTACACACGCAAAGCGCCTGCCATAAGCACTCATAAGAGTACCTATAACAGGCGCATAATTCTGTAAGTGGTTGATAATAAGCTGCTTACCCCCCCCTAAATCGCATATAAGCACACAGCATCACTACGCTCCACGAAGCGCATAACGGCATAGTGTATGTAGTGATAGTTTGAGTCATTGGGGGGACTATAATTTCGTGTAGTCTGTAATTCGAGTTGAAGGAACATCAAACGAGAATGTCGTTTTGCCGTCCTTGTTCGTAATAGCAAAATCACAAAGCGTGATGATGTCCATGCCTATCAGCATATCTGTGTCGGTCATAGCACCTTCCATGACGTAAAGCGAATGAACCTCCATCTTGTTAGGGAGTAGAAGGTTAATCATATAGGTGTTGACAAACGATACACCATTTGCATGCTGCATCTTCACAAGCCCAAGAGATTTCAATCCCAGCTTGCTCGCCATAGTAGGAGTAATAACAGTACTCATCGCACCTGTATCCCATACCGCCTTACATGGTTCGTATGGAGGATGAGGGACTCCTGGCATACGTGTAGCATCGTAAGCCTTGGATATTTTTGCTTCAGTTGCGATTTCGAGTACGCGACCACCAAATTGCAAGGTTAGTGGATTACTCATACGGCTGAAGTGATGACAGGTGAAACGCGGTTGTAGTAACGAACGGTGTACGCATCATCGCCAGGAGTGCAGAGCTGAATCATGAATGTCCCTGGCTCATACTTTTCCATAGAGGAATAGTATGCATCCTCCCGATTTTCGTATGCACCAACAACCTGATTGCCGATGATTACTATATACTTGCCATCATAAAAAGGAATCAGTTCCTCTTGGTGGTCAAGGTAGTATTTGAATTCTTTGTCTAACATATTGGTATAATATTTATCGTTGCTTTAATCTTTGTTCGATCGTTTCGTTGTTCTTTTGTTTTTCGTGAATACTCCGTATTCGGCTGCAAATATACAACTATATTTTGAATCTGCAAAATAATTCTCGAAAATTCTCAAAACGAGTCTATCAAAACTCCAGGCGGAAGCCTTTGCTCTTCAGCTCGTCGTACTTCTCCTTGTTGAACTTATAATAGATTACCTGACGATTGCTGCCTTCCTTCTTGTCTTTCTCTACGGGATAGATCAGCTCGAGCTTCAGGAACTTCTTGGCGAAGTTGCGGCGGTCGAACTGCACCTCGAGGATTGCCTCGTAGAGTGTCTGGAGCTGCGTCATGGTGAACTCTTCCGGGAGAAGCTCAAAGCCGATAGGCTCAAAGTGGATCTTCTCCTTCAGATGCTTGAGGGCGATGCGGAGGATATGGTCGTGGTCGAAGGCGAGTGGCGGTGTCTGGTCGAGCGGGAACCACTTGGCTTGCGCTGCATCGTCGCCGCCTCTGACCTCCTGAATGTTCACAAGGGCAAGGAAGGCACAGGTCACGACGCGTTCTCGCGGGTCACGGGTGACACCGGAGAAGACGTGGAACTGCTCGATGAAGGCATTCTCAAGACCAGTCTCTTCTTTCAGCTCTCTTGCGGCACATTGCTCCATCGTCTCGTTCATGTTCATGAAACCACCAGGAAATGCCCAGCAACCTTTGTAGGGATAGATACCACGTTCGATGAGAAGGATGTTGAGCTTCTTACCGTCAAAACCGAAGATCACGCAGTCGGCAGTCAGAGCCGCGTGCGGATATTTGTAGCAATATTTAAGTTCTTCTTTATTTTCCATATTTAAAAAAGTAACCAGAAAAGTATTTTTTATTTTTGGTAGGGCGAAGATTGCTGAGTTCATCGCCTTTGTGGAAACGACGCCTCATAGCGTCGTTAGGGAGCGAACTGGAGTAACCTTGCGGCAACTTAACGACATGGGACGTCGTTTCCATTTTGTTCCCTACATTTTGCAGAAAGTAACCAGAAAACCTTTTTCTTAGGAACAATAATTATCAAGAATAATCATAATTTATTTTGAATTTCTGACAATCATTGACTATTATATTCCAAGAGAAAAGGAGATTTCTCGGCTGCAAAGTTACAGCTATTTTAGAAAAAATGCAAGGTTTTTGTAAAAAATACGCAAAAATATTTGGTGGTTACAAAAAATAGTCCTACCTTTGCCGCCCTTTCGTGCCAAATTTTGGGTGATTTGGTGTGAAAATAAGGTAAACACAAGTATCTTACACGATACCTCTGCGTTCTGTTCTCCATATAATATATGTATGAAAAGACTTCGGAAAAGAGGTCAAAAGTTGACTAGTAAATATGTAATGTAAACAAAGTTTGTGTAAAAAATACATATTTTCTGTTTACTTTCTCGCAGTTATAGTATAAATAAGTGTCAAACCAAATAAAAAGTTTTAAAGTTATGGAAAAGAAGAATGTAGTGTTTTTTTACGGAGTGAAGAATGTTAATGGTGAGTTCTCTAACCATTACGTTCGTGAGTTCAAGGTGAATGGTAACACATTCAGCTGCGTTGAGCAGTACATGATGGCACAGAAGGCATTGATCTTTCGTGACTTCGAGACTTTCAACAAGGTGATGAACTCTAAGAATCCTGTGGAGATGAAGCATCTCGGCAGGGAGGTGAAGAACTTCAATGCTGAGAAGTGGGATGGTGTTAAGATGAAGGTTGTGAAGAGAGCTGTCTTTGCTAAGTTCTCTCAGAACTGGGATCTTCGTGAAATGCTGTTGGAGACTGGTGAGAAGTTGATTGCTGAGAGCAATCCGATGGATCGCGTGTGGGGTATTGGTATCTGTAAGAGTGATAAGGATGTGATGAATAAGATGGATGAGTGGGGTGAGAATCTCCTCGGAAAGATTATGATGGAGGTAAGAGAAGAGTTGAAGGGTATGGAGTTTGATGATGAGATGGAAGATGTAGTGGTGGTAAGTGAGAAGAGAAAGAGTGAGGATGAGGATGAGAAGGAAATCCCAGTGGTTAAGGTGATTAAGAAGGAAAAGGCTGAGGAGTATGTTGATGGTAAGGTTTGTAAGGTAAAGAATGCCCAGATCAGTAAGGGATGTGTTGTAGAGTTGTATCGTGAGGTATGGGTGGATGTGAATTATGAAGATGAAAGTAAGATGGATGAGAAGTGGGTGTTTGTGAAGAAGATGAAGGTAGGTGAGTTTGTGAGTGAAGTGGAGGCTCGCAAGTTTGCAAGGGAGTATAAGATGTTGAGTGGAACTAAGAGAAGTGGTAAGATGGTGGATTGTAAGATGAAGAAGGTTGGGGTGGCGTAAAGCCCCCTGACCCTTGGGAACTCTTGGGGAATGATGTTATTATCTCGTGTGGAAGATGTGGAAAGTGTGGAATCTTTTTGTTTCCTTATAATGTATAACTTCCACATATTCCACACGAGTAAAAAACTATCCCTTCAACAAGAGATATAACTATCACTTTCCACACGAAAAGTAACCAGAAAATTATTTTTCTTAGGAACAAGAATTATCAAGAATAATCAAAAATTATTTAAAATTTCTGTCCATTGTTGGTAATTGTTGTCCCAGAAAGTAACCAGAAAACATAATAATTACATAAATCATTCGTTTTATAAAAGAAGCGAAACAAAGAAACTATAGCATTATGGGAATGAAGAATTGGCAGAAAGTGATGATTGTGATGGAGGTTTATCCTAACATCACACGTGAGAAACTGGAAGAAGCTCTTGGTCTTTCAAGGAGTGGCGTGGCAAAGATTATCCGCCAGCTGATAGAGGAAGGTAAGATAAAGCGTGTCGGTCCTGATAAGGGTGGACACTGGGAGATTATTCCTTCCGATGAAGAGCCGGAGTATTTCTTCTTTTTTGGGCATAACGAAAAAGACGAGCCCTCTAGATATGGCATAAAAAAAGGTAAAGGCGACAAGGCGGTTTTCAGCCAGTGGTATAAGAGCCCATTCATTGTTGACGGTCATCGCTACAACTGCATGGAGCAATACATGATGTCGGAGAAGGCTCTGCTTTTCAAGGACATGGAGATGTTGAAGCAGATTCTGAACGCACAAGATCCTGCCACATGCAAGAAACTTGGTCGCAAGGTAAGGAACTTTGACGGCGAGAAATGGAACGAGCATTCGCAGAACATCGTCTTCAAGGGCAACTATGCCAAGTTCTCACAGAACCCTCGCCTTAAGGAACTTCTCCTTGCTACAGGCGACAAGGTGCTGGTAGAGGCAAGTCCGTTCGACCGCATCTGGGGCATCGGAATGCGTGAGTCAAAAGCTGCCCAAGACCACCGCAACTGGCGCGGCAAGAATCAGCTCGGCTACACCCTCACTCGCGTGAAGAAGGCTATCATAGCCGATGACATCCTGAGCGGACAGCTTGCCAAAGGCATCTGACATTTATGACCAGCCATTTCAGTGGCTGTTAAGCTAAGCTTTGAGAAGCGTTTTTTTACAAGAAGATAGTAATTTTCTTATAAGAAAATAGAAAAATCCTTATAAGAACACGCTGTGAGATCCTTAGGCTTACGTTTTATGTCTCTCTGGGATCAAGTAGTCGCTCAAAATGATTTGACAATGATATAGTCAGTTTTGTAGGGCGCATCTGATGTAGGGCGAGGATTTGGCTTTCCCTTCGGCCGCCGAGCTACGCTCAGCGCTTGCGATGCTCTGCCTTTAGTGCAGAGAACCTTCCGAGCCGTTTGCGGGAATAAAACCTGAATCGCGGCTCAGTAAACTTCGCCCTACATCTTGGGGAGCTGCTCAGCGTAAAAAATGAGCTGCTCAGCGTGAAAAATGGGCTATTCAGCGTGAAAAAGTACCGAAAAATGAGCTGTTCAGCGTGAAAAGTACCGAAAAATAGGCTACTCAGCGTGAAGAGTATGTGTTTACGGCGTGATGTAATAGGATAACGCTAAATGCTTTATGCCGTTACACTAAGGAGGGCTTTTTGGCGCACTTTTGACGCTGAGTAGAAAGGCGTTTTTGGGTATTTTTCGCCATTTGCTTGACATATATATCCTATTCGACTGTTTTGCCGATGTAAAACACAAAAAATCACGATTTTTGCAACCAAAATCCTACATTCCTACATAACGTCGCTGTAATCTACGGATAATCAGCGTGTTAAGTCTATGTAGGATTAAAAAAATCCTACATAAATTCTACATTATTCTACATTCAAAAATGCCAGAAAAAACCATGTAGGATTTTTATCCTACATGGATCCTACATAAATCCTACATAGCCGCTGAATGCCGATAAACACAGGGGTTCGCTGAGATTTTATGTAGGAATGTAGGATTTTGCCCGAAAAAAGCGTACATAAAAATCTCTTGTTGAATGTAGAAATGCTGCAAATAATAGAGTTGCATTCTAGCCCAAAACACGTACATCCCATGAAAAGAACGTACACATTGTGAAGTTCACGATTTGTCCGAAACCATTTCATAATACGTTTGGGAAACCTTTTCAAAACCCCATACCTTTGCACTCGGAAATCCTCGCCCTACAATAACAAAACCAAAAAACTAAAAACTACCCCCCAAAAAACCTCTATCATTATGAAGAAACAATTATTCTCCCTCGCCATGCTTTTATTCACAATGGCACCATGCTCACAAATCAATGCAGATAACCTGAATTCCGATTCAGCAGTAGTAGAACAGCAGGAACAGGACGCTCTGCATTCGTTCGTAAACAATTTCAGCGACACCGCTGCTTTCGCTTATGCACAAGTCGGCAATCAACAGGTTCTGCTTGTATCGCAAGAGACTTTCGGAAACAATGAAAACTCAAACCTGGAAGCTATCGCGACCTCTATCTTTGCCCTCGACGCAAAGGGTAAGATCGTCTGTCTTGGTTCCATTCGTTCGCAAGGCACCCTCTACCCAGTATCGCTCTCCGCCGACAACAAACTTATGGTTGCTGGTCACCGATTCGTGAACATCTACAGCATCCGAGGCGAAGTTCCAGACCTGTATCTTGACACCCATGCCGAAGGCGATGCCGAGGAAATAGCAGATATGTTCAAGACCTTCGAAAAAGGCACCCCTATTTTGTTCAGCAAGAATCGATAATATTTAGATTTTTCTAAAGATTTTCGTTAAGATTTCGAGGAGCTTGCGACGATCCTCTAAAAAGCCTTCCCAAAAGCGAGGTATTCGAGCGTATTTTCAGTCGAGATTTTTATTAAAGATTATAGTAATGAACTAAAATCTTAATCTATAATCCTCACCAAAATACGCTCCAGTGCGTCGCTTTTAAGGGCGATTTTATAGGATCGCCTAACGGCTCGAAATCTAAACTAAAATCACAATAAACATCTTAAAATCAATAACATGTGAACTTGCGAAACTTGAGTATAATATATATTAACCTAAGTTTGAGTCAGAATATCCATGCAATTATTATGCCCAAAGAAGGCGCTTGACGACGAAGAAAGAGTGGGTTAAAGCATGATGAAAATATATTTCATGCAAAAATATTTTAAAATTATTTGGTTTATTTGAAAATAAATGCTTACCTTTGCACCGCAAAAGTATAACAAACAAACGGCGGGCAGAGATGTAGCCTGCCAAAAATACCACAGAATAAATATGGCAAAGAAAGAAAAGGTCGTTCGTCAGGAAAGACCAGCAAATGCAGAAGCAAAGCTCGATGCCTTGAAGACCGTTCTCGCTAAGATAGAGAAGGATCACGGCAAGGGCTCCATCATGAAAATGGACCTGAAGGCGGTGGAAGGTATAGAGGTAATCCCTACAGGAAGTATCGGTCTGGACTTAGCACTTGGTTGCGGCGGTTATCCTAAGGGACGCATCATTGAAATATACGGTCCGGAAAGCTCTGGTAAGACTACGCTTGCCATCCACGCCATTGCAGAATGTCAGAAGCAGGGCGGCATCTGTGCGTTCATCGACGCGGAGCATGCCTTCGACCCATACTACGCTTCAAACCTCGGCGTACAGATAGACGATCTGCTCATGTCGCAGCCCGACTGCGGCGAGGATGCCCTTGAGATAGCAGACCAGCTTATCTGCTCTTCAGCTGTTGACCTTATCGTTATTGACTCCGTGGCTGCCCTCACTCCTAAGAAGGAGATTGAAGGTGTTATGGGCGACAGCGTTGTTGGTCTTCATGCCCGCCTTATGTCGCAGGCTCTCCGCAAGATGACAGCCAACATCTCAAAGACTAAGACTACTGTTATCTTCATCAACCAGCTCCGCGATAAGATCGGCGTGATGTTTGGAAATCCTGAGACAACAACCGGCGGTAATGCGCTGAAGTTCTACGCTTCAGTACGTATAGATGTCCGCAAGAGCAAGGCCATCAAGGAAGGCAAGGAGAATGTCGTAGGTAACATTACCAAGCTGAAGGTTGTGAAGAACAAGGTGGCTCCTCCGTTCAAGCGCTGCGAGGTGAACATCATGTTCGGTGAAGGTATCTCACGCATAGACGAGATCATGGAGATGGGCGTACAGTTTGATATCATCAAGAAGGCAGGCGCAATGCTTTCATACGAAGGCACAAAGATCAAGGGTAAGGAAAACTTCGTATCTCTTCTTCGCGACAACGAGGAAATGGCAGAGGAAATCTCAAGCAAGATTATCGCACACATCAAGGCTACAGGCGAATCAATGCCTGTCAGCGACACTGATGACGACGATGACGAGGACGAGAGCTCTGAGGATTAAAAAAGCCCACCCAAGCCCTCCCGAAAGGAGGGATGTTTAATAGACTTGCGGGTATAAATTGTAAATCAGTAAATTGTAAATAAATAATATGTTAAAAAGAATTTCAGCAGTTGAGGCTGCTTCACTCATTAAAAATGGTGACAACCTCGGTCTTTCAGGATTCACTCCTGCAGGTTCTCCAAAGGCCGTAACACGCGCACTTGCAGAACTCGTAAAGCCAGAGATAGAGGCTGGCAAGGAGTTTAAGGTAGGACTCTTCACAGGTGCTTCTACAGGTCAGAGCACAGACGGTGTGCTCGCAGAGATTGGTGCTATCAAGTATCGTGCACCTTACACAACTAACCCTACATTCCGCAAGAATGTAAACCTCGGTCAGATTGCATATAACGACATCCACCTCTCACAGATGGCACAGGAAGTACGCTACGGTTTCCTCGGCGATGTTGACTGGGCTATCATCGAAGTCTGCGACATCGAGGAGATGGGCGACAAGACTCGCGTATATCTCACTTCTGCCGGCGGTATCTCTCCTACAGTGGCACGCCTCGCAAAGAACGGTGTCATCCTCGAGCTTAACGCTTTCCACTCAAAGGCAGCAAAGCATCTCCACGACGTTTACGAGCCAAAGGATCCACCTCTGCGTGAGCCAATCATGATAACAAAGGTGTCAGACCGCATCGGTACTCCATACCTTGAGATTGAGACAAACCGCATCGTCGGCGTTGTAGAGTGTAACCTCCCTGACGAGGCACGCGCATTCAGCGAGAGCGACGCAGTGACTGACAACATCGGTGCTCGCGTGGCAGAGTTCCTCGTTTCAGAGATGCGCCGTGGCATCATCCCTTCTTCTTTCCTCCCACTGCAGAGTGGTGTAGGTTCTACAGCCAACGCTATCCTCGCAGCTCTCGGTCAGGACAAGAACGTGCCAGACTTCAACGTATATACAGAGGTGCTCCAGAACAGTATCGTAGGACTCATGATGGAAGGTCGTGTAAAGCAGGCTTCTACTTGCTCGCTCACAGTTTCTAACGACTGCCTCATGCAGATCTACGACAATATCGACCTCTTCAAGGACCGCCTGACTATCCGTCAGAGTGAGATCTCTAACAACCCTGAGGTTATCCGCCGTCTCGGTATCATCGGTATCAACACAGCTATCGAGGTGGATATCTACGGTAACGCTAACTCTACTCACATCTGCGGTACAAAGATGATGAACGGTATTGGAGGTTCTGGCGACTTCGAGCGCAACGCATTCCTCTCTATCTTCACTTGTCCTTCTACAGCAAAGGGCGGTCTCATCAGTTCTATCGTACCTTTCGTGAGCCACCAGGATCACTCAGAGCACGACGTGAACATCATCGTGACAGAGCAGGGTATCGCTGACCTCCGCGGTAAGTCTCCTATCCAGCGTGCACATGCTATCATTGAGAACTGTGCTCACCCAGACTACAAGCAGCTCCTTTGGGATTACCTCAAGATCTCTAAGATGGGTCAGACTCAGCACTGCCTCAACGCAGCCCTCGCTATGCACGACACATTCCTCCGCAAGGGCGACATGCACCTCACAGACTTTGCTGAATACGTGAAGTAAGAGTAAAACAAACAAATATGGAAAAGCCTGAGTTTTGACGCAGAACTCAGGCTTTTCTTATTCATTTTATAAACCTTACTTAGCAAAATTTAATAAAAAAACTTAAAATCGAGGGACTTTCGTCCGATTTTTATGAATTTATATCAAACAATCTATAGGGCTTTAGTAAATTTGCAATAAGGAAATCTGTAAATGTACCATTTACCATTTACAATGTACAATTATCATTGGGACATTCTTTCATATTGTCAGGATTCCCGAAATGTACAGATGACAAAATGGTAATGGTAAATTGTACATGGTAAATAGTAAATGTGTAAATCTGTAAATTGTAAATGCTACTATGGATTGGTTCAATGAATTAGACATTTGGATGAAAGTGTTCTGGGGCTGCGCTATGGTTAGCTCCGTGTTCTTCCTACTGCAGACCGTCTTGACGCTCTTCGGCTTTGACGGAGACATCGAGGTGGACACAGACTTTGACGCTGATGTGGACGGTGCGGGACACAGCACGTTTACGTCAGACCTGGCGGATATGTTCACTATTCGCAACTTCGTGAACTTCTTCCTCGGTTTCGGATGGACAGGTGTCTGTCTGGCAGACGTCATCGACAACAAGTTGCTGCTTACGGTGGTTTCGGTTGTCGTAGGCATAGCCTTCGTGCTGCTCTTCGTGTTTGTCTATAAGAAGCTACTCAGACTTGAGCACAACGGTGCCATCGACACGGAGAAAGATGTTGTTGGAAAGAAGGCAAGCGTCTATCTCCGCATCCCTGCTGGCGGCGAGGGAAAGATACAGCTCTCCATCAAAGGCGCCGTCTTCGAGTTCAATGCAGTAGCAGAAGATACGGAGACAGAAATCCCTACAGGAGCCAATGTGGAGATTGTCAGCAAGAAGGCTGACGGACTGTATGTCGTAAAATAAGAAAGTTAATCATAAAATCGTCAAATCATCAAATCAACAAATGATACTATGGACATGTTAATTCCTATTTTCGGTGTAGTATTGTTCGTACTCGTAGTAACGATACTCAAGCGTTATCGCCGTTGTCCGTCAGACAAGATTCTGGTTGTTTACGGTAGTCGTTCTTCAGGTGGAAGTGCTCGCTGCGTTCATGGCGGTGGTACCTTCGTATGGCCTATCATTGAGGACTATGCTTACCTCTCGCTCACTCCGCTGAGCATTGATGCCAACCTGACAAACGCCCTCTCTCGTCAGAACATCCGCGTTGACGTGCCTTGCCGATTCACTGTCGGCGTGAGCACAGAGCCAGACCTGATGAATGCTGCTGCTGAGCGTCTGCTCGGTCAGAGTCCAGCGCAGATTCAGGACCTCGCCCGCGATATCCTCTTCGGTCAGCTCCGTCTCGTTATTGCAACGATGAGTATTGAGGAACTGAACTCAGACCGCGATAAGTTCCTCGACGCTATCAGCAAGAACGTAGAGGTGGAACTCCGTAAGATCGGTCTCCGACTCATCAACGTAAACGTAACCGACATCAAGGACGAGTCTGGATATATCGAGGCTCTCGGTCAGGAGGCTGCTGCAAAGGCTATCAACGAGGCAAAGGTGCGCGTGGCTGAGCAGGAGAAGATTGGTGAGATCGGTAAGGCAGAGGCTATGCGTGAAACTCGTATCCGTACTTCTGAGGCTAACGCTATGGCTGTTCAGGGTGAGAACGAGGCTAAGATCCAGATAGCAAACTCAGAGGCTAACCGCCGTGAGCGTGAGGCTGAGGCTAACCGCAAGGCTATCGCCAGTGAGAAGGTGCAGGCTGCTAAGGCTCTCCAGGAGGCATACCTCGCTGAGAAGGAGGCTGAGGAAAGTCGTGCTGAGCGTGAAAGTGCTACACAGAAGGCTAACGTACTCGTGGCTCAGGAGATTGAGAAGAAGCGTCTCATCATCGAGGCTGAGGCAGAGGCTGAGCGCGTTCGCGTAAATGCAAAGGGTGAGGCTGACGCTATCTTTGCTAAGATGGAGGCTGAGGCTAAGGGTCTCTTCCAGCTCCTTGCTAAGCAGGCTGAAGGTTACGACAAGATGGTTGAAGCTGCCGGTGGCGACGCTACTAAGGCTTACATGCTTCTCCTCCTTGAGAAACTGCCAGAACTCGTTAAGACTCAGGTTGAGGCTGTCAAGGGCATCAATATCGACCACGTTACTGTCTGGGACGGTGGCAACACTGCTGACGGCAAGGGCAGCACGGCAAACTTCGTGAGCGGACTCATGAAGAGCGTGCCACCGCTCAATGAACTCTTCGACATGGCAGGTCTCAACCTTCCTGAGTATCTCGCTAAGAAGAAGGACGCTCCAGAGCCTCCTGTTGCTGATGCAGAAGAGGTTTAATTTCTTCGGCATTACCTGATCATTATGCTTAAAAGATTACTGCATAATCCGCTGACATTACTATTACATATCGCACTCCTGCTGATGCTTGCAGGTGCGTTTATAACTCATTTCCAGGGCGATAGCGCAATGCTATCGCTCAGGATTGGTGAGACGTCGAATATGGCTGTCAGGGAAGATGCAAGGGTGATGAACCTGCCGTTCGCCGTCAAGCTGAACGACTTCTCCGTTGAGACCTACGAGGATGGCAAGACGCACAAGAACTATCTTTCCAGCATATCAATACAGCATTTCGGTCGCACCGCAGAAGACAGTTATAGGGAAGACGGTGTGGAGGTGGCGATGAACCGTCCCCACCATATCTCGCCTCTTCTGGGACTCGGTTATCTTGGTGCGGAATATTCGCTTCTGCAGATGTCCTACGATTCGGACCTGAATGGCAGCACCCTTCTTGTGCAACATGATCCTTGGGGCATTTGCGTTACCTTCTGCGGCTATTATCTGCTGCTTGCCTCTTCCCTGCTGATGCTTCTGCGACACTGTTACCGCTATCGCAAAAGTAAGGCGTATTGGCTTTGCATGGGCATTGCGGCGATTGGTGCCTTGGGCTATGTCGTGGGCAAGTTGTTTAGTGGCAATGTGCCGCTGATGCCCGTTCTGCGTTCGCCTTATCTCGTGGTTCATGTGTCGATAATCATCATGGCATATATGCTGATGATATGCATGGTGATCACGTCGCTGAGAGCATTGTTCAGCAAGGCTGAGGTTACGGCAGGAAAGGGTGGGGAAGAGCTGCTCCTTCCGGCAGTATTGTTCCTTGCTGCAGGCATTTTCATCGGCGCTATATGGGCAAACGATTCTTGGGGAAGATACTGGGGATGGGATCCGAAGGAGACCTGGGCACTAATCACTCTCTTCGTCTATTCGCTACCGCTACATCGCCATTCGCTGAAGGTGTTCCGTCGTCCGATAGTGTATCATGTTTACATCGTCCTGGCATTCCTCAGCGTAATAATCACCTACTTTGGTGTGAACTATCTGCTGGGCGGAATGCATAGCTATGCATAGCAGGAACTACGAAAATATATCCATCTCTCTTGATTATTCGGCTTAATCTTTAACACCCTATGTCTGAAAGTATTGTCTCACAGCTTGCAACAGCCCGCAAGCTATTCTCTGAAGTTTCAACAGCCGATCCGAAAGTTACTTCGGATTATGGTTGGACGTTGGTAAAAGCGCTTCTTCATAATCTCTCGGAGATAGACTCTGTTACCGCCCGACAGCTGTTGGCTGATTGCATAAAGCTTCCACTGAAGCGACCGTCAAAGTTCCATTCTGCCCTTCTTGCTGCAGCAGTGAAAGTGGCTCAGGCATATCCGGAATTTCACTTCGCAACATTCCTCAAGATGTGGGGAATGGAGAATTTCCGTTCGGAAGACAAGGAACATCAGAAGACAGCTGACGGCAAGGTGTTTCTTTCCTTGGAAGAGCGAACAGCAAGGATTCTTGCACATTCGCTTCTCCTTCATCCCGAGGATCGTCCGCTGTTGCAGACATCAGTATTTGCGACCTTCATAGCCTCTTTCGGCCTATCCATCCATCCTATGCTTGTCACTCGCATAAAACCAGCCACAGGCAAGGACGGTCGCAAGTACATCTTCGTAACCCTAACATCTCCAGAGGGTGTTGAAATAGAGTGCATTTCACATTCCCTCCAACCATCTCCCCTTCATCCCCTACCAGAGGGCAAGCGTCACTATGTCAACATCGGACAGCTCTATGACGTCCTCCTCCGAAAGAAAGAGCTAGCCTTAGGCAAAGCTACTGTTCCCGATGCTTCTCCTTCGGGTCATACCTATTCCCTCCTCTCCTCTTACCTCAGCTCACAGCGCCCTTCCGACCTCTTCCCAACAGAGATTGGCTACATAGAGCATATTGACACCGAGCATTCCCACATGCACATCTACGACCGTCATTCCCGCCACTTCGTGGCTCCTGTCCAGCGCTTCTCTCGTGAAAAGGAAGGCGACTTCATCCGCTTCATCCCTATCATACCACAGAACTCAAAGTTCAAGACTGCCATCATCCTAACCTCCGTTCCCTCTTCGTCCGAAGATGTTAAGAACATCCTCCGCGAAATCCGCATAACCACAATCAACAAGGATAAAGGCTATGCCGCATGGGAACTTATAGACAAGCAGGAACCCATCACCGAACTCCTCTCACCCCTCCAGCTCTCCCAAGGCGAGACAAGCCCAAGCTTCACCTCCGGCTACCTCAACCTTGCCCCCGTTCCCGATGCTTCTCCATCGGGTTCCAAAGCCCCCATTCCCGATGCTTCTTCATCGGGCTTAACATCCGGTGCTTCCCTCCATGCCCTCATCTACCTCAAACGAGGCAAAGACCGTCAGAAGCGCCCTCATGTCGCAAAAATCTTCACAATATAATAGCTCCTTCCCCCATTCTTGACAATAACAAATGCAGGCAGGTCATAGCCTTTCTTCATCCCCTCTAGATAAAAAATCACCCTAACATCCCTTTTTTTTGCAAATTTCTTTGTCTATAACGCAGAAAATCACTACCTTTGCCCCAAATATCGTGGTCAGTTTGAAACAAATATTCACCACCACTACGCCAATAGCTCTTCATAACACCCTGAGCCATAGTCTTTTACGCTATAGTTTAGGGAAATAAAAAAGTGTACCTATACGAAAGTGTACTTCATAAACAACGTGGGGCACATCTCTCTAACAATTACAAAATGAAGAAGTTGGCGATATGTGAACTTTTTTTGAAATTGGACACTTATAACCATCCTAATATTCTTAAAATATGGCAAAGATTATGAAGCTTCATCCTGAAGCAGAACTCACAGAAGAACTACCGATTGAAGCTTTACAAGCAATCTCACAGATGACTCCAGAGCAGAAAGAAGAATTGCTTTCTTTCGCTGAAGAATTAGAACAGATGTCTGAAGAAGAAAAAGGTCTTGTGGGGGAATTCTTGGAAATGATGCTTAGTGTTCCTGAAGAAGAAAGGGAAGATTTCCTGCAGAATTTGCAGAAGCTTGACAAAATATTTGGTGCAGATGACTACGATGAAGATGATGATGACGATGAAGACAAAGATAATGGGGAATACAACTAC
>JAZRYU010000030.1:0-13351 GCA_045600885.1 Prevotella sp. | reverse complement strand
AATTCGACTCTCTCTTCTTTTCCCAGATGAACATCAGGGAATGAGATGTCTGAGTAAACCTTTTCTTCATCAGCATTCGCAGTAGCAGCCTCATACGCAATTCCATTCGCTTGAAGTATCTCCTTCAAACGAGCATTTTCCATTCTCAATTGTTCCAATTCAAGAAGAAGGTCATGTTCCTGTTGCCCTTGCTGCATATTACTAAGATGTGATGAAAACTTACGACCGAATTTACCGGCAAGTTAAACTTTGTTGTGGTCCAAGTTGAAGTCCAAGTTGGAGTTCTGTAGCGATCGTTTCGGCCTATTTTATGCTCGCAATCAGAACTTTAACCTCTTGAGTCAAGTTTGGAACAAGCAATGTCCAAGTTTGCCTTCTCAATTACTCTTTGATAGCAACATACTTCTGTAATCGACTATTGGGTTTGTCAGGTATCGTCATAACTATCTTTGTGCCCAAAATATCGTCAATGTATTTGGCTTTGACCTTTTTCTTGTTGGAAGCTCCAAGAAAATCAGCGATTTCTCGAAGCGTTTTTGGTTCCTCACAGAACTCCAATATTCTTTCCTGTAATGTTAGAATTTTTGGACCAAATGGACGATGGTCTGAGGAGTTTTGACTGGTACCCGACTGGTACCCATCTTCTGTTTGACTGGTACCCGACTGGTGCCCTTTTGCGCTCTGACTGGTACACTTCTGAACTTCTACAGCGAATGCAGTAAGTAGATTTACATTGAATTCAGCCTTGGGATTTCCGTTCTCGCTCAGTTCTTTTTGTACCTGGCCTATACCACGATTATACTTATTGACGTAGCCTAACGACTTCATGGCACCAGCGATGATAGGATTGCGATAATCGTTGATCATAGGGAAATTCTCAGGACGTGCATTACCATAAAGACCGCCAGCATTAGTTATCTCCAGATGGTCGCTGAATTCATAGAAACGAAGAGGGGTATTACTCTGTAGGTCTCTGTGCATACAACCATTCATGAGCAACTCTCGTATTGCCCAATATGGATAGTTCTTTACCATGTCTTCACGCAACATCGAAGCCGGTACTGGGTATTGTTTGATGACTGACATTTCAAGCAATGACTCCAGTTTCGGAAGTAACTCACAGTAGTTCTCGCTAAACTCACGCTCGTTTACCACGTTTGAGGTCTTGTCCGTTCCCTCAAAACAGACATACTGCACGTATGCTCCTGGCATGAACCGTCGAGGATTGCGTCCAAACAACATGATTCCAGCGAATGTAGGACAGTTGTTAGCAAGATCATACATTCCGAGTGCTGCCAACTGCTCCTCAACAGGCCGTGTCTCAGATTCAAGAATCTCCCGACTCACAGCCATTGGTAAGAATTTGTTATGGAAAACTTCCAAATCCAAGTCCTCAATTTTCGCTGCGAAACAAGGCGTTGCATCAAATGTCGCCATAAAAGAAGCACGACGTTCAAACAAGATGCGTTCTTCCGCCTCAGTTGCGATGTCTCTACGAGGACCAATACGAATGAATGTGCGACCTCTGTAGCGCACAGGGGGAATAAGCGAAGGAGTAACCTCCACCACCAACACATCACCTTCAGGAGTTTCCACCTTCTCTGTGTTCATTACTGGCAGAGGCAGGATATTACCATCCGAGCGGATTCCACTAATCTTCTTCATCAAGGCATCATCAACTTTGAGTCCGCTTATCTTGCCGTCATCATATACACCGATAAGAAGATAACCCTTCTGGCGTTTGCCTGGTAGATCGTTGGCAAAAGCACAGATAGCCTCTTGAAACTTATCCATGTTACCTGTCGAGACAGTACGCTCTATGCGGTAACTCTCGTCAATTGCCAGTATGTCATTAAGTTCTTCTATTGTCATAATTTTTAATCATTTATGCACAATTCAAACATTTCGTCCAAATACTCCTCATCGTTCATAAAGAGTACATGATTCTCCTGCATTGTCTGTTTCAATGGTTTCTGATTCCAACGTAGTTTGTGATATGGCGAGACACTCAGGATGAAACTATCCAGTACAAGGTTCTTGTCTTTGAGCCTTGGCATAGTTCTCTCTTTCAACCTCTTGTAGAGTTGAATCTTAGGACTTGCTATGCCATCAGGCAAATGAACAATGCCCTTAGGATCAAGGAATACGACGTACTGCCTCTTACCTTCTTTAATCCACATTATGAAGTCAGGGTAGAAGCCCGCATCGGTAAAGAAACCGACGCCTTTTCTGCTCTGGTTGCGCAACAGGAAGAGTTCCTTGCCTGCAAATTTCTCCGCATGGTTCTCGCAGTACTGACGCAAGTCATCTACGAACTGTTTCTCACCATCATTCAGCGGTTGAGGCGAAACACGGAGCCATGGCAAACCACTTACTCGGTCAACGTATGGTTTCTGTCCGTTGTCATCCTTCTCTGTCATGTAGAGCAAAGGCATGTATAGGTGCTTGTCGAAGCGTATGCCTTGGAACCATTCTTCGTGGGTAAGCATCTCATGAGCTCCCATCGTGTTATTCTCAATCTTTTCCACAAGTTGACGGATGCGTACTATTTCATCCGTCTTGTCTTCACGCACCTGAACCGTGTATTTCTGAATGAAGTTGCTGTCATCGTCAGAGATAACCACACGTTCCACATTATCATCGTCATAGAAGCGCTTGCACCGTCCGTACACCTTCTCGATGTAAGATTTCAGAAGCGACCAAGCAAGGAATTGCCACTTGCGAACGTCCGTAGCAAAGTTGTGGAACTCCATCTGTTGCTGTGGTATGTAGAGGTCGTACCAATCTGATGATGACATTATGCTCATGATTGAGGCTTTGTTAAACATCATGTTGTACCAGCCATTCGTGCGCACCATGTCAACAAGACGGAAGTACAGGTCATCCCAGTTTATGAATGCCAGATGAGTGTTGGTCAAGTTGGCTTTATTCCTGCGTGCCGTTTCACCCTCTGCTGATGCTGAAGAATCGCTGTACGATGCATTAGCCGTGGCATACATGTCCAGTTCAACGTGGATGCTGTCCTTGAAAGCGGCAATGTCCGTCAGTTCCTGTTTGCGGAAGTTGCTGTTATCCTTGATGCGGATGCTCTTCAGGTCCTTTGGCAAATCAGAGAGTGTCTTTACCGGCACATCAATGGTTACAGGTTCGCCCTGCTGACTATTGTCCGGAATGTCGTTGGCCTTCGTTGCATCGTCAAACACCTTCATGTAGTCAGCTCTCACGCCGAAGATGAAGAGCGTCTCAACCGTCTTCAGATGTTGTGGTACATTTTCTGGCAGTTCGTCTGCGGGCATTTCCTTACTGCGTTTCAAAGAATGATTGAAACCACGCAGACGCACACCACGGCCAAACATCTGAATGATGTCCGAACCTTCCGTCTGACCTATCTTCATCAATCCCATCACCGACACACGATAGCTGTTCCAACCCGTATTGAACTTCTTGGCACCGATGAGCATAGTGATGGTTGAGTTCTCGTCGTTGATGGTGGCAAATAGTGAATCCATCGAGAAGTCCTTGGTATGACAATCAAATGGATTCTCCATCTCACGGCAGGTCTTGATGAACTGAGTGTTGTTGCCGATGTTGATGACACCGAAGTAACGGTTGTCACCCACTCGAAGCCCGATTTCTTCGGCTGCGCCCTTCAGCAGATCAAGTGACAATGTGGCTGTCTCATTCTCAGCATAGAACAGCTTACGACGCATCTTGTCATACAACTGTTCGGCAAATGCCTGTTCGCTTCCCGCTTCCAATCCATCCTTGAGAGAGACGAACGATTTGGCGAAGAGCGAATGGCCATCCTTGTCCTTCACACCTTCTGTAGGACGAAGCAACTGTGCAATGTATCGGCTGAAATCAGCTTTGTTTTCGATGAAAGCACGCAGAAATAGCAAGATTTCTATTACGTCTGTTGTGGCTCCACCAGGGGTACTTCCGCTACTCTGGGCATTGACGCTTGTACCGACGAACACACCCAGCGGACGGTCGATGAGGAACTTGTTGGCAATCATTGCATCGCTCTCGTAGATAACCGTCTGCTCATAGAGGCTCATCAGATAGGCGGTGAGGTAAAGATGCTGTTCTGCATTCTCATACCATCGGTTGAGGTTCAGCACAGCATAATCCTTGCCATAACCATCGTTGTAGAAATAGCGATAGGAATAGTTGAAAAGTATGCACTTGCCGTACTCCTGCAGTCGGATGGCACGATCGTTGGCTGTCTTCTGCGAAGCTACTGCCTGCCCGAAGGTGGCTGAGTATTCGAATGAGAAACCGCTGCGCGTTACACGCTCACGATAATCCCACCATGTTTCGCCACTACTGCCCTTGTGAGCTTCATCCACAAAAACCAGGTTGTTGCCCTCAAAGCAACTCACGGCAACTGTCTTTTCGCCATTCTCCTCTGCCAGTTTGGTAATCTCCAGCAGCTCCACATCGACAAACATGTCCTTTGTCTTTCGTGGGGCAAATACCTCTGCTTGAATACCAGAAAGCTTGTATTCTTCCTGGTGCTGCTTGGTTAGTGCCTCGTTGGGAGTGATGAGCAGAGTGCGGTCGGGTGTCTTGTGGCCGTACTTCTCACAATAATACAGGTACTGCTTCAAGTGAATGTGCATCATCAGCGTCTTGCCCGATCCCGTAGCACACCAGAAGGCGAGTTTGTTCATCTCCTCAACCTTGAAGGCATCAAACATGTGCCAAGGTGCATGTGTACTCTTTTTGATTCGGTAGGCGTTCAGTTCCTTGCAGAAAGCCTCTGCATTGCCAATGTAGCGGTCAAGGTAAATCTCGGTAAACAGAAGTGCCAGATACTGAAAGTATTTCCACTTGATGGGCGTAATTCTTTCTTCGTTTATTTCGTCAGTATAGGTGCGTATGTGAGCGTCGTATTCCAGCAGTTGCTCAGCCGTCAGCGATGGCGAAGCTATGCGTTCGGTGAGCTCTGAGCACAGGAATGACACGCCCTCGCTGCTTGCTCCTTCCAGTTCGGGTGACTTCAGTGCAAGGTAGAGTTCGTTTGTCGTCTTGCAGCCAAAGAGGGCGAGAAAGTAGCTGTTGAGCAGGAGCGTCTGGTCAAGTGTGTATGTTGTTCTTTGTGCCATGCTGTGCTTACTCTTCGTACATCTTGTTGATAAATTCCTTTTCTGTTGGCAGCACTACCCAGCGGTCGCTTGCCCCGGCAAGGTTCTGGAGGGTGTTCTCACCATTTACATAGATAGTGTATGCCTTGTTGCCAAGTTCAGGCTTGATGTTCTCTGCGAAATAGTTCTTCAGCGTTTCATTATCCACCTTGTCCACATCGCGCCAAATCACGATGATGCGCTTGTCGCTGATGTGCTGGCGACCTTTGACTATGCACACACCTTCCATCGGCCATCGCATCTTTTCCACATGGAGGCCTACAAGGTAGTTGAACGTCTCTACCATATCCACTCGTGTAGGCTTCTGTTCGTTGAGGCGTGTGGTCATCATCTTCACAGAGAATGGATGGCGGAATGTCTCTGATTCGAAAGGCATTGGCGCGTCTTCCCCCTCGGTAGTGACACACGATTTCACTTCCGACTCTACCATGTAGTGCAACATGTAGCTGTCACGGAACTCCTCACTTGTGGCAGAAAGGAGGTCCTCAACGGGTGTTTTCACCTGGAGGTTGTTCAGTGTGTCTTCGTACTGTTCCAGACGGAGGTATTTGATCATTCCACCACCTTTCCACTGATAGAGTGTAGTAACACCCGACTTATCGCCGTTAAGTGTATTCTTCAATCTACGGAGTGGTATCTCGTCAAAGTAATCGTTTGCCTCAACATTGATAAAGCGTCTGCCTGATTTCAAAGCAACTGCTCCCGAAGTCGCGGAACCTGCAAAGTAATCCATTATGAGATCGCCTTCTACTGTTGTGCTCTCGAAAATTCGGTTGATTAGTTTCTCTGGCTTTTTACCCTTCTTCAGAGCGACCCCACCTTCATTATGCAAATCATTGGGTAGCACGTCATCCCAAATGTCAGAAACCTTCTCTACAGGAACAACGCCATCACCCATCCAGCGCAAACGGTCCTTGTAGAAGAGGATGAGTTTTCCCTTCGTTACGTAATAATCGTTTACGTCTGATCGTTCAAGATAAAAAATCTTATTAGGTTCTGCAAGAGATTTTTGCTTAAGGTCAGCGGCATCAGCACCGACACTGTCATCGTCCAGAGTTGCAAATTGAACTATTCTATTTCCGTTTTCAATTGCGAAATTCAACAATTCTTCATCATAATTGTCGCCAAGAGTTTTGCGCAACTTACTTTTTGCCATACCTTTCTCCTTTGCAAATTCGTCAAGAACGGTTCCGAACTGCCAATTCTCATAGTTGTCGTCAGGATTGAGAATGATGTTGCCGTAACGTTCATCGTAACCGCCAACTCTTTCGCGGTATGCGTTTTCCGGCTTCCATTTATTCACACCATTGGCATACATAATGACATTCTCGCTGATGTTTACAGGACCAGGATTGATAACCTTGGCACCTGTTATAGAGGCACGTCGAACGGTGATGTTTGCCTTGCGTTGTTCTTTGCCAATGTTCTTATCGAGGAGCTGCGTCAGCTGATCAACCTCATTGATGTCAATGCTGGCAGCAAACGAACCACCTTCTTGGTAATAGGGTTTAGTGAGTTCAAGACGATTGTCTATGCAGGTAAGCCAGCTGCTCTCTTGATAATTATCCTTGTAAGCAAAGTCATCGTCGCCTGTGTTATACGGAGGGTCAACATACACACACTTTACGTCGCCGGAATAGCGACGATCGAGAAGGCGAAGTGCTTGGAAATTCTCGCTATTGACGAGCAAACCATGACATTGTTCATCAACATTTTCTATGGCGGTAAGCAATTGGTGCTTAAAGTCTTCGTCAAAGAATGCGGTGTCAACAACAAGCGTTGGATTTTGCTCTAAAAATTTAACGGTCAATGGCTCTGAATAGCCCTCTCGGAGTTCGCCCGTATCCACTTCCTGACCTTCAAATAATGTTCCATCTTGTGTGGGCGCTTCTTCTGCTGTAATCTTGTCTATTGCAAAAAGGTTTACCCACTCTTCGCGCTGTTCCTTGCTTTCTGTAATCCTCTGGTAGAGCTCTTTGGGGACGCGATCAAGGGTGATGCAGTAATCTGTCTGCACCACAAACTTCTTCTTTAACCAAAGTTTCTTTTGATAGTTCTCAAGCTGCGCAAGCATACCTATAACCTTCTCGCCAATTTCCTTGATGGTCTTAGCTGTTGCAACATGCGCCTGGATGTTTTCTGCATCCATATTGTCGATATTAAAAATTTCGCTCTTTAGGAAGAAATCCAACTCACGGCTAAGGAATTTGCCAAGGTCTTTGTGGATGAAGTAATCAAAGCTATTCTTAGCCGTATAATGATTGATACGCTTCTGCAGTATGATGTCCAAACCGTTGCCATGAGGATCTACATCAATAGCAGGTAGGAAGTCTTTGTGGTCACGGATTATTGCATCGCGAACCTGTTTGAAAATTGTTTCATTGAGAGTCTTCTGAAGAGTTCTGGCAGGCATCAGTTTATAGTCAAAGTTGACACAGAGTTCGCCATCAATCTCCTCCAAAGGCTTTGTCTCATTCAGTACGAAACGACGCACTTTCTTGTTCTCGTTCTTGTCGTTGTTCATCTGCATGTCTGCATCGCTGAGTACGAAATGAACTGTTTTCTTCCCAGCAACAAAAGAATAACGTTTGAAATGCTCGCTACTCTTGATGTAATACTGGTCTTCATTTGCCCAATACAGCTTAACCTCCTCGCCATTGTAAGGAATGGCGTAAGTGTCATCGCTCTTGTAGCGACGCTGGGATATGAAGTCACCGCCTTTGTAGTAGCGAGAGAAGAAAGTCACAAGACCACTATACACGTCGTTCTTCAACTCAGCAAGCGGACGGAAACGCTTCATCTTCTCACGAAGTTTCATGATAGGTCCTGAAGCCTCTGCCTCCTTTCGGGAGAATCCCATTCTTTCAAGAGTTCCCAACTGGGTATCCAGTTCTGTCTCTAAGGCAAGTTGGTCACCGCCTACGTTCTTCGCAAGAATATCATCCACCTGAGCCAGCAGACGATTCTTGAGGAAGTCCTTGATCTCATCACGCTTGTAGTTCATGATGCGATAGATGCCGAAGTCGAGTTCCTCGTGATCCATCATGAAGATGTCCTCAAGAGTCTCGACAAAAGCGTTATATTGATTAATATAGTTTGCCATTATTTCGTGATAATTATTTTTGTTCGTTTAAAGTATAATTATTCCTCAATATTGAGAATCCTATCATAATGTTGCAAAACATTACATGCTGAGGAATAGGTCGATTCTAAAATTCTATTGATACAACTTTATCTCTTTTGCTTGGTGTCTTGTCACCAATATATGTAGAAATGGCTATTATGCCCTCTGGTACATTATGAAGTATGGTAGTTGAACATTATTTCAGATTGATAACTGCAATATTGTTCAAAGAATGTCTCGATAGTATCTATCTCGTTTCTCGCAATCATTTTGGTGTTCGTGTTAGTTGATGACAGATTCTTGTTCATCCACATCTCGAATGAGATCAGTGTAGTTACATTTTAACACCTCAGCAATCTTGAAGATAACTTCGAGTGAAGGTTGGGAGGCATTGGTAACCCACTTTGAGACGGTGGCAGGATCTTTGCCGACCTGTTCTGCAAGCCACTTATTTGTCTGATTGCGCTCAGCCAACATGACCTTTATACGATTCAAATTCTTCTTTGCCATAGACTTTATTATAAATAATGTGTGCAAAGTTACTAAAATTAATCCAAAATAAGGCAGACCGTCATCAAAAACACAAGATTTAGTTCAAAATAATGGTGTTATTTTCATTTTTGTCACGTCAAACGTTGTTTTGAAAGACATTTTTGCTGCGTTCCCAGCTTGCAACTATAAATTGCTTCTTCCATAAATAATCCTTGAAGAGACCTGGAATCGCGTTTCGCGACCTCAGGTATGACGCGCTAACTCAGGGCTTCATGATTTTGCTGTATGACGTCTCCGTCACGACTCCCCATTTTAGGGAGTCCAGAAAAAGCATTATTCAAGTATGACTCAGCATTTCAAGAGATCAAAACACCCAGAATTAAGATTATGTGGTTTCACTACTGTCCGGAGAAATCTGGCCATAGCCAAAGTTGACCATCATTCTGGACTTTTTTGTTGTTAGACTTACGTTTAAAGATCTCGTTAATCGGCTCCTTTTCGAAAAGGACAAGTCCTATTGATTGAGCCAAAATATAAAGTTCGCATTCGATATGAAACTCTTTCTTAGCAATTATCAGAAGCAGGTAAGTGCACACTGCAATCCAAATCTGTAAACTGCGTTCTGCGATGTGCCGTAGAAAGACTTTACATGAAGACGCCCTTTTATCCATTTGAAGAAACATTCAACAGTCCATCTTTCACGATAAAGTTCAGCGATGGTGAGTGCAGGCAAGGTAAAATCGTTGGTAATAAACCTGTAGACATTACTTGTGGCGTAGTCCTCATATGTAACCATCCTGATGTTCTCGGGATAGTAAGTCGAGGTGCGAACACCAGTAAGACGAATATCAAAATCGCTAATGATTCCAGTAGTTTTATCAACCTCTCGTTCACCAACAACCATGTATTTCATGTTATCCTTGGCTCTGGTAACGAAAAATGCATGCTGCTTTTGGAAGAGATTGTAAAGCCGCTTAAAGTCAACATAGCCCTTATCCATCAGATAATAAGCAAGGGCCTCAATTGGCAGTTTATCAAGGGATTGCGAGTCATGGACACGTCCATCTGTCAGATAGATGAAGGACGGTATGTTTCCACGCAGATTAAGAAGTGTATGCATTTTGAACGCTCCTTTGTCATGATGGAACTGAGCCCATGGGCAAAGTTTGAGACACAACTCAATGGTACTGCTATCAAAAACATAAACCATCTCATCAAGACCAAGCCGGAAGTAATCCTTGGCGTAAAGCTTCTCTGCTCTTTTAATCAGACATTGAGCAAAGTCATGGTAGATTCTCCAATCCTTCTTCTCATTCATCTCACTGAGTGTAGAGCGAGGGATAAGACTCAAACCTGCGTGGTAAAGCTTCTGCTCAAATGCAGTCAAAGCCGCCTCGTTAGTACGAAGGCTCTGCTGCGATGTAAGTTGAGCGAAAGCCATAACCATAAACTGATCGCGGCATGAAAACTTTATCTTGTGGCGATCACCCTTGTATCGTGCAACGCACTGTCGGAAGTGATACTCGGGGAAAAGAGACATTAATTGGGCGAAAATAGTCTTACCTTGATTCATAGCTAAATTTGCATCCTTTGTTTGAGAATGCAAAGTTACGAATTCAAATCGAGTAAAAATAAAATAGCCCATAAATAACTAAAAATAAATAACTTAACTAGCTAAATGGAGAATTTCTCCGGACAGTAGTGATGTGGTTTCTAAAATTTTATACAACAAATAAGATGGGGTGACTTGTAATCACCTCATCATATTTTGGAACAGGATGCACCGAAATAAGGCATCATGTCAAAGGTGTCGGTATAATGCAGTCACATTAATAGAGATGGAATACTTTGAAAGTACATCAGAGCAGTTTTTATAGCGAACTCAATAGCGAATCGTTATCGACTTTTGAAGGATGTCCTTCTGTCAATACTTTAAATGGTTATTCTATTAAACAAATTCCCAATATGGGAATCCGCCACAGAACAAGCACAAAGGTAGGTTCGATTTGCCCCCCCTCAGAAGAGAAAATAAGGAGTACCCCCAATGGATACCCCCTATAAATAGTTCATACTATGCCGCTATACGAAATCTCTTGTATTGAAGTTGGACGGCGAATAATAACCAAGTTCAAATGGCAAAAATCACATATCGGGCAATCGATAGAATCATATGCGTCATTTTGTCGAAGACCTTCAATCATAGGGAAAAAGTGACCGAGCTTGCTCATAGAATGTGGTCACGCTCCATCTTTTTTCTAAAAAGTGGGGATTATGCTCCCCACTCCCTTTGGTAGTGGCAACAGATGTTTGCCCGGTTAGTAATCAAAGAGGATCTTCTTCAGATTGACAAGGATGCCATCACGGAAGGGAAGAACCAACTCGTGACAGAGTGGATTGTTCGGACCGTAAACAAGACTCGTGCAAGGTACATCGCGTAGAGAAAGATGCAAATCAATCTCGTGTCCTGTTACTTCGCAATCTTCCTCATCCATCTCGTTCATTTCGGCGAACATCATGTATGCCGTTTCAATAGAATCGCTCAAGTCACGAATGTCCACATTATGACCAGCATGGTCAATCAATGAGGCTATGACGTTATACTCGTGCTTTTCAGATTCCGTCTCATGGCACGTGATGACAAACTGACTGACTGAAGCATACTCCAGACTCGGCAAGAAAGTGCATCCAGTTAACGTGCGAATAATGACGTCCATCATAAATCTCGCTATTGTCCTCATCATTGAAGGTCAATGTAAGAACCATCGTATTGAGGGCAAGGTCTGGTCGCATCTTGGCACGAGCCTCGAAATCCTTCTTGCAGGTTACTGACTCAGCAGCGATAACTTCAAGTTCGCTACCATTATCAACTCTCTGGTCAACGTACTCCAAAGCGCATCTGCCACTTTAGTGTGTTGGCTCTGTGGAGCAGGTAGAAGTAGAGAGCGGCTTCACTGGGTGTGAATGCTTCTTCTTGGGCTGCTTGCCAGAAGCGCGACACAAGATTGAACATGTTCATGATCTCCGATTGTGTTAGAAGTGTTCTTGACTATCTGCGTTTGCCATTGATGAAAGTTGCTGCCTCCTGTTCCAAATCCTTGTGGGACTTGCGGTAGGTGCTGCCCTCCAACCATGCGTCAATCTCTGACTTCTTGAACATGATGCTCTTTACTTGCTTGTGAAAAGGAATTTTACGAGCACTTGTCCAACCGTACACAGTTTGCTCAGCAGGATGGTTAGGCAGGTAGTCAATCAATTCTGCCATATTCAACCAGTGTCTGCGGACACAGCCTGCCGTACTCCGAACCGAAGGACGGAGCAATCTCGGCAATGATGCCGCCAACGGTCAGATTCTGTATCGTGCGACATTCGCAACACACCACCTGACTGATGCGCTGCTTGAAGAATCCGTAGCCAGAATAGACTTCCGCCTCATAGCCACATTGCCTGCAAATATGTTTCTGTTTGCTTGCCAAAACAAAGAGAAGTATTAAATCAGATTGTTCGTAGAGACATCTAACCATAATCAAATTCTTTCCAATTCTGCAAACATTGGAAAGAATTTGATTATTTTTTACCTATTTTTTAACATTTCAGAATGAATAGAGACTCATTTTCTGCATAGCCATACTGCCGGCAAATATGTTTCTGCTTGCTTGCCATAGTTCAAGTGGAAGACATCAAGCCATAGGTCTGACACAAGAAGAAGAGCCAGAAGAAGAGAGCGAGAAAGAAAAGGAGTGCAACTAAACAAGTCACACTCCTTCCAATTATTTCTGATTATTGCCATTTCAACAAATCTTACTTCACCTCCTCGAAGTCGGCGTCCTGAATGTCTGGGCCGTGCTGGCCGTTGTTCTGACCGCCCTGAGCATTCTGCTGACCAGCGTTGAAGCCGCCCATGTCTGGACCTGCCTGAGCGCCGCCCTGAGCTGCCTGAGCCTGCTGATACATCTTTGTTGCAGCCTGGTTAAGCTCTGCGATTGCTGCGTCGATAGCAGGGATGTCTGCTGCCTTGTGAGCATCCTTGAGCTTGCTTACAGCAGCCTCTACCTCAGCCTTTACAGCTGGGTCGAGCTTGTCGCCGCTTTCCTTGAGCATGTTCTCTGTCTGGAATATCATTGAGTCTGCCTGGTTGAGCTTGTCAATCTTCTCGCGCTCTGCCTTGTCAGCAGCTGCGTTAGCCTCTGCCTCAGCCTTCATGCGCTCAATTTCCTCCTTTGAAAGACCTGAAGAAGCCTCGATGCGGATAGACTGCTCCTTGCCTGTTGCCTTATCCTTTGCAGATACAGAGAGGATACCGTTAGCGTCGATGTCGAATGTCACCTCAATCTGTGGCACACCGCGTGGAGCTGGAGTGATACCGCCGAGGTTGAAGTTACCGATAGACTTGTTCTGTGAAGCCATTGGACGCTCACCCTGAAGAACGTGGATAGTAACCTCTGTCTGGTTGTCGGCAGCAGTAGAGAATGTCTGAGTCTGCTTGCAAGGGATTGTAGAGTTAGCATCGATGAGCTTAGTCATCACGCCACCCATAGTCTCGATACCGAGAGTAAGAGGAGTAACGTCGAGGAGCACGATGTCGCCTACG
>JAZRYU010000029.1:0-2426 GCA_045600885.1 Prevotella sp. | reverse complement strand
ATGGGTGTAGTCAAAGTTGCGGGAATTGCGGATAGACATTCTTTCGGCAACTTCAAGTGCATCCTGATTTGCGCCCATGTATGTGAATGTCCATCCTTCACCCTTCAACTGTTCAACAAGTTCCTTTATGCTTTTACCATTATACTCCTTTGAAGCATTCTCCAACCCATCTGTGATGATGGTTACTACCACCACGGCATCATCAATAGCCCTTACATGCTTACGCATTCCGTTCAAGGTAAAGCCCATGGCATCGTAGAGAGGAGTGCAGCAACAAGGCTGATAGTCTTCGGCTGTCAGGGGCTTTGCGTCGGCAACTGGTACTTTGTCGAAAATCTGTTTCATCTCACATGCACAGAATGCGACCAGCGACACAAAATGGTCTTGTGTGTCGGCGAACTTTTCCTGCGCCTTTTTAATGCCGTTCAGCGTTTCATTGAATCCGTCGATAGCTGACTGACGAATGTTTTCCATGGAACCACTCTTATCAAGAATGATAACATTGAAAACCTGTGTCTTTGTCATTTTTGTTTCGTTCTGTTCCATATTCGTTTGTTCATTGCTATTGTTATTACTCTTTATTTCTTTGTCTTCAAGAAGGACTTGGGGATTCATGTGCTGATATTCAATCAGTTTTCCCTCCAGAGCCCCAATCAGGTATTCACGCTGCTCCTCTGAGGAATCTACACTTTGACTGGTGTCCTCATGATGACTGATGACATCTAAAGCCTTGTTTATGACCTCCATTTCTTCCTTGTTAGCGAATCCCATTGATTGGAGCACAAGTATCATAGGGGCTTGTCCCTTGAGTTTTTCGCCATCATACTTAGGGTCACGTTGTTCAATCAATACCCAGCAAAAACCATACAACCGCCCCAACAGTCTTGCTTTGGAGAGTTCCGTTTTGTGTTCTTCAGGTTCAGAGTTCTTGTTGATTTCTTTTTCTGTCTCAGTTTTCATGGCAAATGGTTTCTCCATATCACCTGAAATACAGCGGAATTTAGAAACGACCTTTCCCTGACGGTCTATAAAGCCATAGATGTCTTCACTTTCGTCATCTGTCATGCCATAGCCATCTTCGTCCATGTAATACATACCATCGGGATTCAGCTGCCATCTTACTTGCGCAACTCCGTTTTTGTACTTTTCAATAACTGAAGGGAAATGGAAATCCAAATTTTTAGCCCTCGTTATGCAGGATTCTGGCAGTCCTTTCATTGAATCCCAGTCAATATCATCCACCGTAATTGTACATAACGTCTCATTCGGTTTCATGAACTCGTACGCACACTTGGCTTCGTGGTCAAGAAGAAAGCGAGGCTTCCAGTATTGATTGATTGATTCATTGACAACAGACATGCCTTCATCCAGGTCATTGGTCTCGTAAGGATGACTGTTATAAGAAGGTGCGCTCAACTTCGTATAGAGAGCATGAGCCTCGCCATTGTCGGCATCTTGTTTCTTGTGACGTTTAAATAGATTCATCATAACATTTATTTTTAATAGTTTGACATCGATTATACACTGGTTAATGTTCGGGAAAAGGTTGAAGTAACCAAATATCTGTATGTTTCTTGAAAAGAAAGCATACCTGTCATTTGACCTTGTCGTAAGTAAATCTGCCCATCTTGGTCATAACAGACAGTTTTGTTTCAGTCAGTTCCGTGACCATCCATTGATGAAAAAGACTATATCCATAGCCATTGCTCCTTAGATTGAGAATCGAGCCAAAGAACATGTATGTACCGTATGTGGTGCTGTCGAAATCGTAACCAAAATAGTGGTCTATGCATGTAAAGCTGCCATCGGCATTGAATGTCAGAGTTTCGGAATATCCCCGTTCCCGACTTTCCCAATACCAGGTACCGACAAGAGAAACCTCACGAGGTTGTTCCCTTTCAACAGTCACGAATGTCACGCTGTCTATCTGCTCGATGGGAATGTCAACAGGCGTACCATCCTTCAATGATACCCTCATGGTGTTCTGAGCTGACATTGTTGTGATACCAAGTAGCAGAAATATAAGAAGCAGACAGTTTTGTTTCATTGGATTGTGATTTTATGACTTTGGCATATTATTGTCAATGATTATTGAGGTATTCTGCAAGTTCGTTGACTATGGAACTGATGTTCTTTCCACATATTTCATTATGCTTGCTATCCATTGTTACACATATCGTGTATTTGGGGGTATCTGATGGCAGGTAACCGGCAAAGATAACCTGGCTATAGTTCTGCATCCCTCCATCGGAATAGAACTTATCCAAATCACCTGCATTGTCATCGTACAAGGTTGGCGGACAATTACGGTATGTGGTATAGTCACCAGATAAATCCACTTTTCGGGTAGTCCACTGAGAACCGATGCCTCCATCCTGCAAAGTCTTCCTTAAAATGTCCTGAGCCATCTTCATCTGTCGGGCATT
>JAZRYU010000028.1:0-7584 GCA_045600885.1 Prevotella sp. | reverse complement strand
CCGTCAGGAGTTTTACAAGGGCTCCCAAAGTAGCGATAAAGTAAACATTAAAGCCCTATTTTCTGTTATAATATCAAGTCATAGGGCTTAACCTGCTTGAAATACATGTTATTCAATATGTTACATACGTTTACCGGACAGTAATAATAATCTTTCCTATTAGAACAATTAAGGGAAAAACATTCCGTGCATCGAGTAAACTGATTACCTTTGCACCCAGAAAACCACCTATTGTTTAACCCTTTTAATCAATCAAACTACTATGGAAGAAAGATTCTATTACTGTGATGCCTGCGGCAATCTGCTCATTGCAGCCATTGCCAGCGGCGTAATCCCTTACTGCTGCGGCGACGAGATGGTAATGCTCAAGCCAAACACCACTGACGGAAACAAGGATAAGCACCTCCCTGTAGCGAACTACATCTCTGGTCATTCGCTGAAGGTGAATATCGGCTCTGAGCCTCACCCGATGACTCCAGAGCACAACATCCGCTTCATCTGTCTGGAAACGAGTAAGGAAGTCATTGTGCGCTATCTGAAAGACGATGATCCTCCAGAGGCTTGCATCCGCTTCACCGGTAAGCCAATTGCCGTCTATGCTTACTGCAACATCCACGGTCTTTGGCGTATTGATGCACCAGAGCTGCCTGACGAGTGCAGGCCAAAAGGATGCAGAGTAGTCTAAAAAAAAGTAGGGCGAAGGGAAAGCCAAATCCTCGCCCTACATTAATGACAGAGAGAGTTTTTCGCAGCAAAAACAGAACGCGATTGCAACAACATTTCCACAAACACATCAGCGCTATGCTTCCTCAGGCTGGTATTGTTAGTATGAGCATAGATCTGAATCGGCGAACTGAGTTCTTCTATCTCTATGCTGCACAACTGAGGGTTATTCTTGATGGTATGCTCCGTAAGTATGCTGATGTAGTTTGACTCCTGAAGGATGTTCATGATGGCATTGACATCGTTTATCAGCGACACCACATTCAGTTCGCCAGTCTCTGCATGGATAAAGCTTTCTATGGCATTGCGGTCACGAAGTCCCTTCTCAGGAAGTATCAGTTTATGAGGAAGAAAGTCTGAGAAGTGCAGTTTCTTTCTTCTTGCCAGCGGGTGCGTCTTGCTCATGATGGCAGCAAGCCGATACTCCATGAGCGGCACAGAGTCTATGAACTCATGCGGACTTGTAGGCATCATCGAGAACATCAGGTCTATCTCATGTGCTCTCAGCATACGGAGCAAATCAGAAAGACTCCTGTAGTAAGCATTCACCTTAACCTTCGGGAAACGTGACATGAAGGAAAGCATCGTCTCGCGGATGTAAGGCTCAAGGCTGTAGGTCAGTCCGATGTTGAGCGTTCCGCGCAAAAGTCCCTTCAGGTCAGAGATCCGGTTGCGACATTCGGACACACCGTTCAGAATGCTCTTGGCTATAGGAAGGATTTCCTTGCCGCTCTCAGTAAGCATCACACTGTGTGGGCGTCTGGTAAAAAGCTGCGTGCCCAGTTCCTCCTCAAGCAGTTTTATCTGCTGCGAAACGGCACTCTGCGTAACAAACAACAACTTGGAAGCTTCAGAGAATCTCCCAGTCTCTGCTATTCCAACGAAATACTGCAATTGTCTGATGTCCATAGCAAGATCAAAGTTAAAGTTAAAGTCAAAGTTAAAGTTCAACACTTTTCCCTTTGCAAAATTACGAATATATTCCTATTCTCAAAATATTATGGAATAAAAAATCATAAATAGTAGTATTAGAATAACTAATAAGTGCAGACTTCACACAAAATGAAATCTGCACTTATACATATATAGTTTATGTTCTGTCCAGTTCTACTTTGACACTCTGAACCAGTCGATGTCAACCCATCCGCGAACTTTCTTTCCTGCCGGCTCTGCTGCACAGAAGCCGACTTTTGCACCTACCCATTTGCCCTGACGCATAGTGAGAGGTTCGCCGCAAGGCTTGAATTTCTTGCCGTCTTGAGAGTAGAAGAATGTCACTTTTGCCTCATGCTTATTGTCGCCTTCGCTTGTCGTTCCGCCAATATACTCTACTTTCAGGCGAAGATGCATGTCGCAGTGGATTGATGGCTGATAGCTTACTCTATCCTCAGCTGTAGGCTTGAAGGTAGCTATGTCTGTTATCTTTTCCGCCTTGTCTTTATCAGCAGCCTTGCAAGAGATCTGCTGAAGCTTGAACTCGTTGCCCACACGACGGAGCACGATGCTGCTATAATCCATGCCGAAGCAGATGAGTCCGCCATACTGACCTTCATCCTTTGCAGTCACACGAATCTTGGCAGTAGCGGTGAAGTTGTCGGCAGGAGTCTTCTGAAGAAGAAGGTTGCCTGCTTCCCAGAGGTTCTTGAAGCCTTCGCTCTGACGATGACAGAAGAGACGGAAATAGCCGTTAGGAGTTGGCATTCCGAAAGTCTGGTCGTAGTTGGCATTCCACTGCCACTGCTTGCCGAGCTGAATGCTGCTGAACTCATCGTTCTCCACCGGATTGTTGACAGGATAAGTCTTGCCCACGTTCGGCTTCTTGTATGTCTTCACTGGCTGACCACAGTATTTGTCCAGTTCAGGAAGATTAGGATTGTACATCTTGTTCTGCTTAGAAGGCTTGAGAGGTTCGCCCATCACAGGCCAGTTGTCAACCCACTTCACAGGCTCAAGCCACACTACGCGACCATAAGCCTCCTTGTCCTGGAAATGAAGGAACCAATCTTCGCCCTGTGCCGTATGAACCCAGCCACCCTGGTGAGGACCATTAATGCCTGTGTCTCCCATGGCGAGGACAACCTTATACTCATAAGGTCCGAAAGGCGACTTTGATCGCATCGCCACCTGATGACCTGTAGGAACACCACCTGCAGGGAACATCACCCAGTACCACCCTTCTCGCTTATAGAACTTTGGTCCTTCGGCTGTACGGTGTGGAGTACCATTGCCGTCAAAGACGATAACAGGATTTCCAATAGCCTTCATGCCGTCTGGAGTCATCTCACGAACGGTAAGAACGGAGTTGAACTGACAGCGGGAATTAGCCCAGCCATTGACGAGATAACACTTGCCGTCGTCGTCCCAAAGAGGCGAGGTGTCAATCATTCCCTTACCTTCGATGATACACTTAGGCTCCGTCCATTCTCCGGCAGGATCCTTAGCGGTAGTGACGAAGACACCGAGATCAGGATCTCCCCAATAGATATAGTAAAGCTGATTGTACTTATTATAGCGGATGCAAGGAGCCCAAACACCGTTACCATGCTGAGGAACATTATAGCGGTCGTAAGGCGGCAAAGCCTTCACAGCATGATTGATAATCTCCCAGTTTACGAGGTCTTTTGAATGAAGGATAGGAAGACCAGGAAGATGGGAGAATGAAGATGCGGTAAGGTAAAAGTCCTCACCAGAAGCACCTACGCAGACATCCGGGTCGGAATAGTCTGCATTGATAACGGGATTCGTGAATGTGCCATCACCATTGTCCGGACACCACACCTGCGACTTATACTGAGCCGAGGCAGTAAGGGTTAAGGCTGCAAAGGCAGCGAGTAAAAGAGTTTTTTTCATCCTTGATATTAAAATAACCCTGCGTAAAAACGCAGGGCAAAGTTACTTTTTTCTTATTTTATCTTCAGTTCAAAGTTGCGCGCAAAGTCTATAATCATCTGACGGTCTGGAGTCAGATCATCAGCATGGAAGTTCAGGGCTACATGTCCCATGGTGCGACGGAAGTTTATCTCCACACAAGGATGAAGAAGGAAGCCGGCACCATTCTTCACTATCATCATGTCCACACCTATTCCGCCCTCATAGCCATTAGGAATCGTTGATGCGAGGTAATCCTCCAGACAAGAGACCGTTTCGTCCAGAATACTTGGGAACACATACTGCTCCAGAATCTCGCGCTTATGCTCTTCCGTTGTTATGAGAGAAGACGAATATGCCGTGTAGCAAGTGTCGAAGATGGAGAAGCCGACGAAGCGGACTACGCCGTCAACAGCCTCGAACTCCATAGCGAAGTCGCGCATCTTATCATATTTCGGCTCTGCCATGATGGAGCCTTGCTGACTGATTATATTGTCTATCCAGCGAAGAAGCGAAGGTGCACAATTCTCCTTGTTCACGAAGCGGATGCCTCGTCCGCTACAGCTCCACGGCGCTTTCAGCACCACTTCATCATATTTCTCAATCAGTTGGAGAAGTTCGTTGATGGTGGTTATCTCGTATGCCACAAATTCAGAGCCGATATGCTCAAGGAACTGCTTTGCCGTACGACGGTGCGAAATCTCCCTCACGCTGTCAATGAATTCCTCCGAAGGAAGACGTTCCTCTGGCCAACCGAGCGATTTGAAGAGATGCAGCACTGATTTATCCCATCCCCACGGAGCAGGAAACATGTCGAAACGATGGCGCTGAACCTTCTCACGAATGATGGAACGGAGTCGGTTATAGCCCACGAATCTTACATTATTATATATATAAGGTGCTAGTCTGTCTGCCGCCTTGTAAGCATAGTCCAAATCTTCCACAAGCACCAAGTCGCCGTCTTCCGCCCATAGAATAGGCAGAAAGGCAAGTTCGCGACGCATTTTCACAACATTATGCGACGGTGTGAAGCAATCCTTGTGCATAGCCAAGGCAATCTCGTGTTCAGGGTTGAAGATGTGGAGTTTCATGGGATGGCGTTAGCGTGATATTTTCTTGAAGGAATTAATTATGTGACGGGCGTTTTTCGCCCCAATATTCGGTGCAAAGTTAGTAAAAAATTGCCAAGAATAGATAAAAAGTCAATTTTTTTTATGTTTTTTTGCAAAAATTGCCAAGTATAGTTTGCAAATTATTAATATTTATATAACTTTGCACACGATTTTTATAATGGAAGCATTCTATAGAACACATAAGTATCTGGTGGAGCATGTAAATGCCCCCCTCAGACGTTATCTGAACGATGAGATTGACTGGAACGCGCGTCTTATTGGCATCAAGGGCACAAGAGGCGTGGGTAAGACAACTTTCCTTCTCCAGTATGCGAAGGAAAACTATGGTCCGGGCAATCGCCACTGCTTGTACGTCAACCTCAATAATTTCTATTTCCAGGGACATGATCTCGTGGAGTTTGCAGGAAAGTTTGTTGAAGATGGCGGTCAAGTGCTGCTCATAGATCAGGTGTTCAAGATGCCTGACTGGAGTCAGCAGTTACGCGACTGCTACGACAGATACCCTTCACTGCAGATCATCTTCACCGGTTCGAGCGTGATGCGTCTGAAGGAAGAGAACACTGAGATTGGCGGAATCGTCAAGAGCTACAATCTCCGAGGATTGTCTTTCCGCGAGTATCTTTCCGTACAAACAGGACTCACCTTCCCTGTATTCTCACTGAACGACATCATCAGCAACCACGAGCTCATCGTAAGACAGATTCTTCAGAAGGTGACTCCTTCCGTTCATTTCAAAAACTATCTGCATCATGGTTTCTATCCATTCTTCATGGAGAAACGGAACTACTCTGAAAACCTGCTCAAGACCATGAGCATGATGATTGAGGTGGACATCCTCGTTGTAAAGCAGATAGAACTGAAATACCTCACTCGCATCAAGAAGCTTTTCTACGAACTCGCGACAAATGCAGGTAAGGCTCCAAACATCAGCAAGCTTGCTGTTGACGTAGATACTTCAAGAGCTACCGTGATGAACTACATAAAGAATCTGGCAGACGCAAGACTCATCAATATCATGCATCCGCTTGGCGAAGTTCATCCGAAGAAGCCTACAAAGATCATGCTGCATAATTCAAACCTCATGTATGCCATCTATCCTATCAATGTGGAACTGCAGGACGTTATGGAAACATTTGCCATAAACTGCCTCTGGAAAGACCACAAGGTGAATCAGGCTGCCCACGACAAGCACTTTATCATCGACGGCGAGTTAAGAAGCAGAGTGATTGACGCAAAGAGGCAGACAAAGACGAGGACAGAGCCTAACACTCTTTACTTCAGATACAACACTGAAGTTGGAGCAGGAAATCAGATACCAATCTGGCTCTTGGGATTTATGTATTAATGTATTAATCTATTAATAATTAAAGATTAATCGCCTTACAAATCCAAAACCAGATAACTAAGCAAACATAACCCAAAATCATTATAAATTTAAATTTAAAATGGCTAAAGAAAAAAAATTCATCACTTGTGATGGTAACGAGGCTGCTGCTCACGTGAGCTATATGTTCACAGAAGTAGCTGCTATCTACCCTATCACTCCATCATCTCCAATGGCTGAGCACACTGACGACTGGGCTGCCCGTGGTCGTGTGAACATGTGGGGACAGAAGGTTCTCGTTCAGGAAATGCAGTCTGAAGGCGGTGCTGCTGGTGCAGTTCACGGTTCTCTTCAGGCTGGTGCATTGACAACAACTTACACAGCTTCTCAGGGTCTTCTCCTCATGATCCCTAACATGTACAAGATCGCTGGTGAGCTCCTCCCATGTGTATTCAACGTATCTGCTCGTACATTGGCTTCACACGCTCTCTGTATCTTCGGTGACCATCAGGACGTAATGGCTTGTCGTCAGACAGGTTTCGCTATGTTCGCTTCTTCATCAGTACAGGAGGTTATGGACCTTACAGCAGTTCCTCACCTCGCTACTCTCGAGACAAAGGTTCCTTTCGTAAACTTCTTCGATGGTTTCCGTACTTCTCACGAGTATCATAAGGTAGAGGTTATGGATATGGAAGATATCAAGGCTATCACTCCTATGGAGTATGTTGAGGACTTCCGTAACCGTGCTCTTACTCCAGAGCGCCCTGTAACACGCGGTACTGCTGAGAACCCTAACGAGTTCTTCACTCACCGTGAGGCTTGCAACACATACTATGACGCTATCCCAGACGTAGTTGAGAAGTACTGCCAGAAGATTTCTGAGATCACTGGCCGCGAGTACCACTGTTTCAACTACTACGGAGCTGAGGACGCTGAGAACGTAATCATCCTCATGGGTTCTGCTTGTGAGGCTGCTAAGGAAGCTATCGACCACCTCGTAGCTCAGGGCAAGAAGGTTGGTATGGTTAACGTTCACCTCTATCGTCCATTCTCTGTTAAGTACCTCCTCGCTGCTGTTCCTAAGACTGCTAAGAAGATTGCTGTACTCGACCGTACTAAGGAGCCAGGTGCTGAGGGCGAACCACTCTACCTCGACGTTAAGTCTGCATTCTATGACGTAGAAAACCGTCCTGTAATCGTTGGCGGTCGCTACGGTCTCGGTTCTTCTGAGGTTACTCCTGCTAAGGTTATCTCTGTATTCAACAACCTCGAGCTCGACCAGCCTAAGAACCACTTCACAGTTGGTATCGTTGACGACGTTACTAACCTCTCCCTCCCAGCTGTTGAGGAAATGGCTCTCGGTGGTGCTTCTATCCAGGAGTGCAAGTTCTTCGGTCTCGGTGCTGACGGTACTGTTGGTGCTAACAAGAACTCTGTTAAGATCATCGGTGAGTCAACTGACAAGTATTGCCAGGCATACTTCTCTTACGACTCTAAGAAGTCAGGTGGTTTCACTTGTTCACACCTCCGCTTCGG
>JAZRYU010000027.1:0-17811 GCA_045600885.1 Prevotella sp. | reverse complement strand
GGGCAACGATCAGTCGCGATATGTTTACAAGCACTGATTTCATTCTTCCGTCAACTTTATCACGCCGAACGTAGCATAGTTTATGATGTCCATGTAGTTGGAGTCTATGCCTTCGCTAATTATGGTCTGACCGTCAGAATTTTCAATCTCCTTGATACGCTGTATCTTGGTCAGGATGAGGTCTGTATAGCTGCTCACTCTCATTCCGCGCCACGCCTCGTTATAGTCATGGTTTTTGCGGAGCATGAGCTGAAGGGTTTCGTTGGCAAACTTGTCGTAATACGTCATAGCCTCCTCAGGTGTCATATCCACCTCATCCACGAATCCTTTTTCCAGCTGAATGAGTCCGACGATGCCGTAGTTTATCAGCGCCATGAACTCAGGCAGGATGCCCTCGCCCACCCACGACTCTTTCAGTATTTCAAGACTGCGAATGCGCTTTGCCTTGATGAAGAGCTGGTCGGTAAGAGAAGAGGCACGGAGGATGCGCCATGAGGCGCCGTAGTCCTGCAGTTTCTTGGAGAATACGTCGCGGCACGACGCCATTGCATCGCGAAACTGCTGTTCTGTATGTTGAAGACTTTGTTCCATAATCGCGGCAAAGTTATAAAAAAATGGGCAGAAAATGAGTAAAAAGTAAGGAAAATGCACAAAATCGGCTTTTTCATTATATATATTAAGCCTTTTTTGCAACTCTACTTTCCAAAATTCCTTAACTTTGCAGCCGTAATCGTTCGCTTTCGGCGAAAGGAAAAGGCCCCGTAGCTTAGCTGTATAGAGCATCAGATTCCGGTTCTGAAGGTCCTGGGTTAGAATCCCAGCGGGGTCACCAAGGAGCTCGCCGAAGGCAAGGTCCTCTTCCCCGCTCTCATGCGGGGTCACTATTATGGAAACACTTTTCTCTTACAAGGTCAAGAACTTTGCGGGCAATACAAAGCGCTATTGCCAGACCCTTAATCTGAAAAATGATGCTGAGGGCATCAAGAAGTACATAGAACTGCACAGCCAGGAGAACTTTTGGAATGAGATACTCTGCGGCATCAAGGAGGTTGGTATTCTGGAGATGGAGATTTACAGATACGAGAATCTGCTGTTCATGATTGTTGAAACTCCGGAAGACTTCGACTGGGAGGCTTCCATGTCACGCCTTGCCACCCTGCCTCGTCAGGACGAGTGGGAACACACCGTGGCAGAATATCAGGACTGCAATCCTGACGCAACATCTGACGGAAAATGGAAACTCATGGAGCGCATCTTCCATCTTTACGAGTAATATCAGGTAGTGATATCCTCGCCCTACAGGCAAAGAGACAAATTAAAGCCCCCAAAATTTTGGGGGCTTTTCTATGGCTTATATTATCATTCTCTATTCTGCACTGAACAATGCTGTTGAAAGGTAGCGTTCGCCTGTGTCTGGAAGAAGAGCTACGATTCGCTTGCCCTTGAACTCTGGGCGATTTGCTATTACAGAAGCGCCGTAGGCTGATGCTCCGGAAGAGATGCCGACGAGAAGACCTTCCGATGTAGCCAGTTTACGGCTTGTCTCAAAGGCTGTTTCATTAGGGCACTTGATAATCTCATCAACAACCTCACGACTGAAAGTCTGTGGCACGAATCCTGCACCGATACCCTGAATCTTGTGAGGTCCTGAAGGTTCTCCGCTGAGCACGGCACTTGTCTCTGGCTCTACGGCTACGATATAGATATCAGGATTCAGTTCCTTGAGTCGCTTGCCCACACCGCTGACAGTACCGCCTGTACCTACGCCGCCTACGAAGACATCAATCTGTCCGTCTGTGTCGCGCCAGAGTTCTTCGGCTGTTGTAGCATAGTGAGCAGCAGGATTGTTAGGATTCTCAAACTGCTGGAGGATGATGCTTCCTGCGATAGAGTCGCGGAGTTCCTCTGCCTTAGCTATTGCTCCCTTCATGCCCTGAGCGCCTGGAGTGAGGACAACCTCTGCGCCGTATGCTGCCACGAGCTTGCGACGCTCAATGCTCATCGTCTCTGGCATTGTGAGGATAAGGTGGTATCCCTTCACTGCGCTCACCCATGCCAGACCGACACCTGTGTTACCTGAAGTTGGCTCGATGATTGTTGCGCCAGGCTTAAGGATGCCGTCTTCCTCAGCACGCTCCACCATGTTCAGAGCGATGCGGTCCTTCACGCTGCCGCCAGGATTGAAGAATTCCACCTTTGCAGTGATCACTGTTGCGAGACCTGCCTGCTCGCTGTATGAGTTCAGTTGAACAAGAGGAGTGTTTCCTACGAGTTCTGTAACTTTATTTGCTATCATGATGTTATGTTTTTAAAAATTCATATTTCAGGTTACCTTAAATAGAACGTATTTGTTCTGAAAATATTGCCTTACGGAGTTTCGCAAATCATTTTTATTAAGCCAAAGCCTGCTCAATGTCGGCAATGATGTCGTCGATATGCTCTACACCAATGCTCAGGCGGACTGTAGAAGGAGTGATGTGCTGCTGAGCAAGCTCCTCTGGACTCATCTGTGAGTGAGTTGTAGTGTAAGGATGTATGACGAGCGACTTCACGTCTGCCACGTTTGCCAGGAGAGAGAAGATCTTCAGTCGGTCGATGAAGTCCCAAGCCTCTTTCTCGCCACCCTTAATCTCGAAGGTGAAGATAGATCCGCCGCCCTGTGGGAAATACTTATTATAGAGCTCATGGTCAGGATGGTCTGGCAGAGAAGGATGGTTCACCTTTGCCACCTTCGGATGCTTGCTGAGATATTCCACCACCTTCAGCGCATTCTCCGTGTGGCGCTCTATGCGGAGAGGAAGGGTCTCTGTGCCCTGAAGCAGAATCCATGCGTTGAATGGAGAGATGCAAGCACCTGTGTCACGGAGGATAACGGCACGAATACGTGTTACGAAGGCTGCTGCTCCTGCTACGTCAGCGAATACTGCTCCGTGGTATGATGGATCAGGCTTTGCGATAGATGGATAGCGGTCTGCATTTGCCTTCCAGTCGAACTTACCACCGTCAACGATTACGCCACCCAAAGAGCTTCCGTGACCGCCGATGAACTTTGTTGCAGAGTGGACTACAATGTCGGCGCCGTGCTCCAACGGACGGATAAGGATTGGAGCGAAAGTGTTATCTACGATGAAGACGATGCCATGACGATGTGCCACTTCTGCCACTGCCTCAAGGTTTGTCACGTCTGAGTTTGGATTTCCGAAAGTCTCGGCATAGACAACCTTTGTGTTTGGCTTTATTGCTGCCTCAAGAGCCTCAAGGTCATTCACATTAACGATGGTGTTTTCAATGCCGAGAGTAGCAAATGTATGCGTGATGAGGTTGAACGAACCGCCGTAGAGGTTGTCGGCTGCCACGATGTGATCACCTGCCTGCACAATATTCTGAAGAGCGTAAGTTATAGCTGCTGCACCACTGGCTACTGCAAGTCCTGCCACGCCGCCTTCAAGAGCCGCAATGCGGTCTTCAAAGACTCCCTGAGTGGAATTTGTCAATCTGCCGTAGATATTACCGGCATCTCTAAGGCCGAAGCGGTCTGCTGCATGCTGTGAGTTACGGAACACGTATGAAGTGGTCTGATAGATTGGCACTGCACGTGAATCTGAAGTTGGATCTGCCTGCTCCTGACCCACATGGAGCGCGAGGGTTTCGAGGTGTAATTTCTGTGTACTCATAATCTTTTATTTTTTTATTATTAAACTTCTAATTAAAAGAGTATTTAATTTTTTAACTCTGAGAAAACTGCAATTTCTTGTTGTTTTCCGGGTGCAAAGGTACGACTAAAGAAAATTCTACGCAAGAAGTTTTGTAAATAAAGAATAATTTTGTAATTTTGCAGCCGTATTAAAGAATATTATTCTACAAAACCCACAAAAATATGCAGAAAGCAGAATACACACTTGACGAAAAAGACAAGGATATACTCCGAGTGTTGCAGCATGAAGCCCGACTTACCAACAAGGAACTGGCTGCAAAAGTGCATCTTTCCACTACGCCTACTTTTGAGCGTGTAAGAAGGCTGGAGCGCACCGGCTACATAAAGCAGTATGCCACGATACTCGATGCCCAGAAGCTCAACAAAGGTTTCACCGTGTTTTGTTCCGTAAAGCTCCGTCAGCTGAACTCTGAGCGTGCCATAGATTTTGAGAAACTCATCCTAAGCTGTCCTGAGGTTACGGAGTGTTACAACATCAGCGGATCGTTCGACTTCATGCTCCGCGTTCAGTCGCCCGACATGCGCACCTATCAGCAGTTTCTCCTCAACGTACTTGGCTGCCACGAAAACATCGCGTCTATCGAGAGTACGTTCGTTATGGAGGAGATAAAGCATGAATACAGCGTGAGTGTATAGATTAGAAAACGAAGAAGAAATCTATTATATTCCTCATTTGCTATCTCCACGTCACAAAATGGCATCTATATGGTTCTTCTTCTCTCTTTTTATGCGGATATGTGGTTGGCGTCAATTAAAATCCCGACATTTTCCGTAAATTTGCATTGAAAAAAAGAAACTATAATCATTATGAATAACGCTTCAGAGCAAGCTTTGCTCCGTCGCACAGTACGACTACTCGGAGCAAAGGCTGTGGAAGAGATACAGACTAAGCGCGTCATCATCTTCGGTGTTGGCGGCGTGGGATCATGGTGTGCAGAAAGTCTTGTGCGTTCGGGCTTCAGGCATCTGACCATCGTTGACAGCGATCGCGTCTGCTGGACGAACTGCAACCGACAGCTTATGGCTACGTCCAAGACCGTAGGCAGAGTGAAGGTGGAGATGCTGCGGGAACGTCTGCTCGAAATAAATCCTAACGCCTCGATTACTGCCTTGCAGGAAATATATTGCGAAGATTCAGCAGAATCATTCCACATAGAATCGTTCGACTACGTGATAGACGCCATCGACTCGCTGAAGGAGAAGTCGCACCTCATTCTTCATGCTACGGAACTTTCACGGAAGATTAAGCGCGGAGAGCTCGCTGGCGAGGGGATAGCGAAGAGTCTCACTCTGTTCAGTTCCATGGGGGCTGCTCTGCGTGTTGACCCTACGAAGATTCGCGTGGCTGAGTTCTGGAAGGTTAAGAACGACTCTCTCGGCAGAGCCATCCGCAATCGCTTTAAACGAAACAAGCAGACTCCTGCGGTGAAGTTTCAGTGCGTCTATAGCGAAGAGCCTCCGATGGAAAACCAGGGCGATAATCTCCCTTGCGGTACTGACTCTTGCATCTGCCACTCTCCTACCCTTCCGTCTCACGACTGGAACGCATCAAAAGCTCAGATAAACGGCTCTTTGAGTCACATCACTGCCATCTTCGGCTTCACGCTGGCTGGTTTGGTAATGCAAGATGTGAGAGATCATCTGAGAGATGATAATTGACAATTGACAATGGATAATGGATAATTATGAATAACCCTTTAAAAACAAAATTTCTAGCATTAATAATCACTATTATGACTATCACTGCCTGTAAAACAGAAATCTCCGAACTGATTCAAAAGGCTGAGCAGGGCGATGCCGCTGCGCAACTGGAATACGGCCGTCTGCTGAAAACTACTGGCAATGGCGTTGACCAAGACTGGGGAAAAGCTATCAGCATGCTGCAGAAGGCTGCGGAGAACGGAAATCCCGACGCACAATGGGAGATGGGACTCATGTATGAGTTCTCTGACAAAGTTCAGAAAGACGAAGCTAAGGCGCTGAGCCTCTACCGCAAGAGCGCTGAGGGCGGAAGTGCCATTGGACTTTACATGGTGGCTCACTGCTACCAGCATGGCATTGCCGTGGAAGAAGACACCACTACCTCTGACAGCCTTTATGCAAAGGCATACGCCGAACTCCTGCAGCTCGCTCCTGAGGAGGACATCTACGTACTGAACTTCCTCGGAAGTGCCTATTTCTGGGGCGACGGCATCACCGCAGACCGCGAAAAGGCTTTCCATTACTATCTTATCTCTGCACAGAAAGGCAATCCAGAGACGCAGTACAAGATTGGCAATTGCTACGAGACTGGAGAAGGTACTGACAAGGACATGAACGAAGCTTTGCAATGGTATCACAAATCTGCCGGTCAGGGCTATCCTGACGCCTTAGCTGCTCTGGAACGACTCGGAAAGTAAAAAAATATCTTCTAAATACAAACAACTATGAAAATCTTTAAGACCTTCCTCGCGGCTGCCTTTGCCGCACTCATCGCTATGCCTGCTATGGCTAAGCCAAACAACTTCCGTATCCATCGTGGAACCAACGTAAGCCACTGGCTCTCTCAGTCTGAACAGCGCGGACCAGCCCGCGACCTCCATATCCAGGAAGAGGATTTCGAGAACCTCAGCCGCATCGGTTTCGATTTCGTTCGCCTGCCTATCGACGAAGTGCAGTTCTGGGACGAGCAGGGCAACAAGATTCCGCACGCTTGGGACCTTCTTCTCAATGCTGTCAAATGGTCGGAGAAGCATAACCTCCGCATCATCGTTGACCTTCACATCATTCGTTCTCATTATTTCAATGCTGTGAACGAAGGTGCATCAAACACTCTCTTCACTTCTGAAAAGGCTCAGCAGGACTTGCTCAACATGTGGAAGCAGCTCTCTGACGTTCTTCACGGTTTCAGCTGCGACTCCGTTGCTTACGAGTTCATGAACGAACCTGTGGCTGAAGATCACGAGCAGTGGAACAAGCTTATCGCAAAGGTTCACAAGACTCTCCGCAAGATTGAGCCTGACCGCACTCTCGTAATCGGTTCTAATCTCTGGCAGGGTGTTGAGACCATGAAATATCTCAAAGTGCCTGAGGGCGACAAGAACATCGTTCTCTCCTTCCACTACTACAACCCAATGATCCTGACTCACTATGGTGCTTGGTGGACTCCTCTCGCCAAGTATAAGGGCAAGGTGAACTACCCTGGCGTTCTCGTTTCACAGGAGGACTATGACGCTGCTCCTGATGACATCAAGGATGCTCTCAAGCCATACACCACAACAGTATGGAATCGAGACAAGATTGTTGAGCAGTTCAAGGATGCCATCGCTGCGGCTAAGAAGTACGACCTCCAACTTTTCTGCGGTGAATGGGGTGTGTTCGAGCCTGTTGACCGTGAACTCGCTTACAAGTGGACAGCTGATATGCTCTCTGTTTTTGATGAGTTCAACATCGCATGGACTACATGGTGCTACGACGCTGACTTCGGTTTCTGGGATCAGCAGACCAACAGCTTCAAGGATTATCCTCTCGTTGAGCTGCTTATGGGAAAAGTAAAAATGTAAAATAACGACATGAAAGTAATAATCTTAAATGGCAGTCCTAAGGCAGAAGGCAATACAGCTCACGCACTTCACGAAGCTGAGTGTGTTCTTCAGGAACAAGGCATTGAGACTGAATGGATTCATGTAGGTCATCGTCCTATTCACGGCTGCATAGCGTGCAATAAATGCTGGGAGACCGGCAGCTGTGCCTTCAACGACATAGTAAACGACATCTCCCAAAGGATGCAGAGTGCCGACGGACTTCTCGTCGGCTCTCCGGTCTATTTCGCGTCTCCTAACGGCACATTGCTTGCCCTTCTTGACCGCCTCTTCTATTCTAACCTTCATTCCGACTGGACTATGAAGGTGGGAGCATCCGTCTGTATTGCTCGCAGAGGAGGAGCCACTGCCACAATGGACGTTCTCAACAAATACTTCCTGAAGACAAACATGCCCGTCGTGCCATCACAGTATTGGAGCATAGCCCACGGAACAACTCCTGGCGAGGTTCAGCAGGACGAAGAAGGCATGCAGACCATGCGACAACTTGCACTGAACATGGCATTCATGCTTAAGTCCTTCCGCCTCGGCATTGAACAGTTCGGCTCACCGAAGATTAAGGAAGAACTTGTGGAGACACACTATATTCGATAAAAACGAGAAACTCTCTATATACGACAAAAACGAGAACACACTATAACGACAAAAACGAACAGAGCGAAGTCAGCACCCAAGCCAACTTCGCTCTGTTTGTTTTTTCTGTGTTTAACAAAGTGCCTTACAGCACCTTATTACTTCTTCTCAACCTTCTCAACTCTCGGATATGCTCCTGGAGTAAAGACATATTGGTAGTTGTTGATGATGCCGAGGAATACTGTCTTCTGGTCATCCAGCATACCATCAAGCAGCCCCAAGTGGTTAGGAGCATCAATGATTGCCTTAATCTTCGCATTGAGATCATTGTCAGCAAATGACTTACTCTGCATCTGACCGAGAGTGCGACCTTCAACGTTCTCTGCATCTACGGTCATGTTTGGTGTAGCAAGGGTGCTGTTAAAGTAGCAGGCGTAGATCTTACTATTACCGAACGATCTTTCCACAGCTCCGTATGTTTCGTTACCTTCAATAGCACCTGTGTGGTACGACACTGCTATAGTTCCAGGCTTTTCTTCGGTTCCGTTACGTCCTAAGAGTCCACCAACCTTTGCATTTTCCAATGTTCCCTTTACGGCACCATTGTGAATGCAGGCGAAGATGAAACCTGTGTTGATACCGCAGAGGCTACCCACATACTCACTATCGCTCTCCACGTCACCCTCTACACGGCAGGCATAGATAAAACCACCGTTGGTCTCTGCCAATGCGCCATGGTCGGTAACCTTGACAACATCACTGAGGTTCAGTTCGCTAATCGTTGCATATCCACCAATATTGGAGAAAAAAGCCTTGCCATTAAGGTGAGTAATGTTTCGTCCACCACCAATGAAGTTACCGTTAAAAGCGTGTGTAGCATCACCTATGCCTATCCAGTTAAGCATGGTAGGTACATTTTCCGGATTCTTAATATGCTTATTCTGCACTATCCAATCCACTACGGCTGTATTCTGTAGGTGAATATCGGCATCAAGCTTCACGTACTGTCTTTCAAATGTGCGACCATTCTTTACCTCGTAAGCAAAGGAGAGCAACTGATTAGCGGTAGAGATGGTGAAAGGCTTTTCTGCCGTACCGTCATTACCATATATATCTACTACTTTACCATCCTTCTCATAAAGCCATGTGGCATCGTCAGCATTAGCATTAGCGTCGCCCACAATAGTAATGTTCGTACCATCATGCGCCGTAGTAGTAAGGAAAGTAGAGTTCTTCTTCAGCGAACCCTGGTCAGGCGTATCGGTGAACTCCCAATCCATATACTCCGCGCCGACGGTCATCTTCTCGTTGCGGTGGTTGAGGGAGATATTGATGGTTGTACACTTACCCGAACCGAAACTTATAGCCGAAGGAACACTCGCCGTATATGTCTTAGTTGTCGTCTTCGTTTTTGGATCCATTGGGTCTGGATATGTCACGCTGAATGAGAATGTAAGTCCTTGGGCTTCCAACTGTGTAGGTACGGCAAGACCATAGAACGTGAATGTCTTACTTGCATACGAACCGACTCCCTTTGGATTAGGAATCCACAGCTTTACGTCCTTCTTCTGGGCGTAATCAGTTATGCCTAAGATGCTGTTGTCAGTCTCTGCCAGTTGCTCGGTAGTATAACCTGTCTGGTTCCACTTATAGCGAGTAAGCATGTTTTTAAGCACCATATCAGAAACAACAGACAAGGTATCGTCGCCACCACCAGCAGCGAAGTCGCTGATATTCACTATGACACGCACCTGTGCCAAACCATGATGAAACTGCAACTTGGCGATAGCATCCTCTGCCACAATCTCCGTAGAGTGTGTCAACAGGATGTCATCCTCACACAGCTTCACATTGCCGCTGAGAGTTTCTTCTTCGCCGCTATATACTGATGTATAGTCGATGATATCAGTTGCGCTGGTTTGAGTCGGGTCACCAAGTGAACCGTAATAAGTATCAAGACCATTTGCATCCGTCTTCACCCAGTCAAACTCTCCAGATCGCTGCTGTGGTTTGCAGAAGCCGATAAAGGTATGCTCGCTTGTAGCATCACTCCAGTAGATACGGTCAGGATGAGTCTCACCGCCAGCAGCTGTTGTTCCTTTCTCAGGGTCACGACTCCAACCGGTACTCTTCTCTTTTTTGCCATCATGTTCTGTTTCTGTTACAGAGCATTTGAACTCGAGATCCTTATATGTAAACTGATTTATTGCGCTAGCAGTTCGCTTAATAGTAGTGAACACCGCCACATCGTTGTCGGCAAACTCACTGCGACCGACGTAGTCCTTCAGTTCGGCAACAACAATATCTCCTGCGGCACGAGACACGACAGGACTGACGCCTTGCATCTCCTGAGCATCACTCGGCTTAGCAGTCTGGTCATCATCAACATAATCCTTGCATGACACAAGTGCAAATAGAGAGAGAATGTATAGTAATTTTTTCATTGTTTCGTGATTTCGATGGATTGAGGTTTCGAGATTTCGATGATTCGATGATTCGAGTTCTTTTCTCCCCTCCCTTTAAGGGAGGACGGGAGGGTCCAGTTTCAGCGTCACAGGATAGAGCTTACCCTCGTCAAATTTCTTCGTTTCGAGTGCTATGCTGTAACGCTTGCTTCCATCACGAAGCCAAAACACAGCATTCTCAGTCAACACGCATGGTGGCACGATAAGGCGATAATGCTTCGCACCTACCATATAGGCTGTATATACGCCTTCATTACGAACGGCAACGACAGTCTGAGAGTTTGCTCCGCCAGGTACAGGATTGCCCGACATCGGTGCTATCTTTGCACGCTTTGCAGCCTCATCGTTTACCGCAACGCCAAGCACCTTGCCATTATTCTCGTACGAGCACGAAGACTTCTGCTGATAGCCATAACCCGAGTTCACTTTTGAAGCATCGGCATAGTAGTCACCAATAACTATCTCTGCCTGGTCGATGTCTGGCATTCCCTCAAGGGTAAGCACGGCAGTAGATGGATTTGTCAATGTAACATCATCAGCTATAGTTATGTCAAGGCAAGCCATCTTATGCTGGAAGCCGAGGTGTATGTTCCACGCACCTGTCTGCATGAATGTCTGTGCCCAGAGCACATCGCTTGCACGGTAGTGCTTCTCCTTTGTCTGGTCGGCATGGAATACAGGTGTCAGATGGTCGTAGAGAGTACCATTGGCTACGAAACGACGCTCCTCGCTGAATGTGCTTGCCACAAAGACGTATGGTGTCTGCTGTGCCTCATAGTAGGATGCGATGTTAGGTGAGCCGGAATAAGTGTACGAACCAGTAATGTCAAGTTTATCGTCTCTGGTCACAGTCACCCAACTATTGCCACTTCGCTTCAAGTAATACATAGCATCGTAGCTATTGCCGTCTGTTGACTCGCCACGCTCAGTGCCGGAAACGAATGGGCAGATTATCTTCAGGCGAATGAAGTCGCCATCGAGGAAGCTATTGCCCTCCACATTAACGCGGGATACAAATTCGCCATTGAAAGGCTGTATGTCCGACGTAATGGTGACAGTGCCTTTGCTGTCGGTATTCGTGGTAGTGGTATCGTCAGCGCTGCATGATGCTAACAGCAGCAATGCGGCAGACAGACACCACGTAGCTTTCATTATATTAAAAAGATTCTTTATCATTATTTCGAGGTTTCGAGGTTTTCTTCTCCTCCCTTTAAGGGAGGTCGGGAGGGTCTTTAGTTTCTCTGTTCCAATGTATTTGCATACTGCTCTTCTGTAGGAGCATTCTTCAGCAGTACAGGATAGCGGTGAACATATCCCGTTGAATTGTTCTCATAATGAGCGTTGCAAGGATGTGTGGAAGCAATACCATACTGGTTATAACGGTAGATGGCGTAGTTCATTGCCTTCCATGGAGCGAGACCATAGAAAGCGAGACGCTGTTCCTTGCTCTTCAATGCACCGAATGTTAGTTCGCCACCCAACAGGTTGTCGTTCTTTGCCTTGAGGATAAAGGACTCACGACCACGGATATACTCCAATGGGGAATAGAGATCTGCTATATTGGCTACGGCATTGGTTTTTGGTGACAATTCTGTATCGTAATAGTTACACATGAAGCGTCCCCATGAAGGTTTACCCTTTGGCGTTGCGTTCATATCTCCATAGTTAAAGCTTATCTGTGGAGTGAAGAACTGCCAGTTGCTCGTGCTGCTGTAAGGGAGATAAGCTCCCAGCAAAGCACCAGTGTTCTCGGCAATTCCTTCCGCTGCCTGCATACAGCCCTGCATATAGAGATTGCCTGAAGCTCCGACGAGTGCTCCTCCAGCATCGCCTACATGGATACAGCCAACTACATAGGAAGGATTGTTGTATTCGTTGGTTGTCAGACGCTCGGCAATAGAGTTCGTGGTACTATTGGCAAGCAGGCTTACACCTATGATATAACAGGTGTTTGTACCATTCATCACAAGCGAAAGCTTGTGTGTTGACTCCAGACGGAGATTACGGATGGCAGCCTTATCAATATACTTAAAGAGGTATTCTTCCTCCATATTGACATTATAGAGGCTATTCATCTGTCCGTCAAAGTAACCCTGGAAATGGTTTGCCTCTGTATTGCCTATGCTTGGCAGCGTCCAGTCTGCAAGGTCTATGTCATTATCCAGATAAACGGTATAGTGACGGTCACGCGTCTGGTCATAGAACGGATAAGGTCCCTTGATGTATTCCTCCTGAGAATAAGCAGGCTGGTTACCATTGGCTGGATAATAACTCTCGTAGAGTATGTATCCACGCTGCTCCACCTCTGCGCGTGTCAGGAATGTGGTGTCACGCTTGTTCGCGCTTACACAGTCGTCAGTGTACCACCAGTTATACTGATCATAGTAGTTGTCTGCATGTTCTGGATTGACAACCTTTCGCTTTACACGCTTCAAGCCCTCTCTCTGTGTTGCAGCAGTATTGTTTACGAGGTTGATGAACTCCAGGAACTCCTGCTGTGTCTTGATATGGAACACAGGATTGAAGTCGCCACCATCCTTCGGAATGGCTTCCTTGATGGTGGTCTTCCACCAAGAGTAGTCGCTGGTGGTGATGACAGGGATTGTCTGGTCGGCATCTGCAAGCACTGCCTCCTCGGCATCCTGCTCGTCCCACGAGAAGTTGTCGTTGGCGGTGATGGTAAGCACATCATAGCGATAACCCACATTGAACTTATAGCTATAGCCTGGGTTCATCTCCAATCCATTAGGGAACACAGGATTCTTCTGGCTGTCCTTGATGTCAGCAAGCGAGAAGATATGGTATGTACCTTCGTATTCGCCCTTGTTCACATTGTCGCCACGGTTTACGTCACGCATATAGACACGGAAACGGGTGCATGCTGGCAGGGTGATGATATTACCCTGAGTAGCACCATTACTCATGTCGTAAGGGATGGTAATGAGATAGCATGATGTGTTGACATTGGCGAAGACAGGACGCTGCACACTATCCTTTACATATTCTGCATCTTTGGCACCGAAATGGTAGAAGGTAGCAGGATCCTCATTCTCCAGATAACGGAGTTTCTTATTGTCAGCATCGTTGTTGTCAAGTGGACTCCAATATGCCTTAGTCATAGCATATAGCTCCGACTTGTCAATATCTACTCCGGCAGGCATACACATGCGGTTGTAAGCATCCATCACAGACTTTAGCTCTGCCTGTGCCTGCTCAAGAGTCTTGCCAGCCTCAAATTCGCTGTTGTCATTGACAATGGAGTCGGCATTGTCCTTGCGCATATAGTCCTCAAGATCAGTAGCAAGTTCAACCTTATAGAACTGACTACCGTTATTGCGATATGAGAAAGCAATACGGCTACAGATATGGCGCATGGTAAGCGGCACCTGCTCCGTAGGTCCAGACACTGTCACCCAATCGGAGATGCTGAAGTCTGGATAGTAATTGGTAACCTCCGATGACTTGTACTTATAACAAGAAGAGAGACAGTTGGCATAGTTGCTGCGTGTCCAAGAACGGAAACGAACAGTCTTACCGTTCTCCCATGTTATGGAGTCTTTCTCCTGCTGATTCTCGATAACAGTGCCATCAGAATTCTTACCACGACGTCCAGGATATATTCGCCAGTCAGTACCAAGAGAAATCTGGGTACCTGTAGCGTATTTTGTGTTGAAGTAATATGTACGATAAGCCTCGTCCCCCCAACCGCCACCGTCGAGAGCATACTGGCGGAAGATACGCATAAGGTCGTTCTCGTTGAATACGCCTGTATCGTTGTAAGTAGCACGCGACTGATGCGTAAACTCCGAGCCTCTTATGGCATTGAAGTTCACACCCTTGCCGATGAGGTCTTTCTGCTCTGCAGTCAGCGGCTGTTCCTCCGTGTAGTCGCTACAGCCGGCAAAGGCTAATATTGTCAATATATATAGTATCTTTCTCATTACTTATACTTTGGAATGTCAGGAGTATTATTTGGAATAGGAGTCTTGTTATCATAGCTATCCGCTGTGAAGCAGTTCTGCACATTACCGGTAACAGTAGCGTCTGCTGGGAAGAGATTGCCGCCGCTGATTACGGCATTAAGCACCTCTGCACGATAACCGAGCGTTGGAACCCAAACGGTGGATTTGTTTGTTTCCTTATGGACATTAGCCTCCCACACGAAGCCTTCAACGTATGGGTTTGCTGCTGTCTCCTGAGCTGTGACATAGATTCCATTAAGTCCGCAGAACAAACTTCCAGCACTTATACGGTGGGTATAGAAAGTCCATGAACGCGGATTCCATTCTTTGTAAGTTTCGCCTTCAAGGATGTAATAAACAACATCATTGCTCATCACCTCTGCAAGCGTAGGCTTAGGCAGAACTTCTTCCATCATGCCTACGCCAGCAGGGATGGTTGTTCCTGCTTCAGGTGACTTACGGATATTATTGCCCCAAGGCTTTGCTTGTGCTATTTCCTTGCTGACGTAAAGAGTAGGCATCTCAAATTTGACATAACTGCCTCCTACATAATTATATAAATCTTCCGTCGGATAGAGTCCGTAGTTTGTAGTTGGTTCGTATGTGTCAGCACCTGTACCTGTCAGCGTTATTTTATGATCCTGGGCATCAAGGTGTCCAGTAAATACGAAGCCGGCAGGAATCTGCTTTGCATCTATTGTAATGTCATGGTCAAGGATGAAGTAATCGCCATGATGCTTGCCGCCTTCACAAGCCTGAAGCAAGAGTTCTGTCCACTTTCCAGTAGAGTTAAGATACTGTCCTACACTTTCATCAGTCTTATTGTAGAAGTCGCCATCAGTTACTCCGCTGTCTGTGCCAGCATTTTCGCCATCAAGTTTCTTTGTGCGATAAGCACGCTGCCAAGAGCTGCCAGCCTTGGAGAGTGTGTTGTCGTTCTCATTATCGACACCATACCAACCGTCGTTATTCTTGCTTTCTATCCAGAGCTCTGAACCAGCATCGTTGTAATCTACCTGCTCACGGCTGATACGCAGATAAACCACTGTCTGATAGTTAGCGTCAAGGTCGAACTCAAAGTTCTTCTCGTAGTTAAGACCGTTTTCCAGTTCTATCTCGAAGTCGATATAGTTCTTTTTTTCCTTTGCGAAGTCCGACTTACTCTTTCCTTCTAAATTCTCATCATACATCACATGGTCAGCATCTGTGTATGTAGGTCGCACGATGATATCATACACCGGCACCTTACCGTAGTTGACCGCAGTATATCCATCATGGTTTGTTGCCTTGTGAACCTTCTGCCAATCAGTTGACGTAGGATACAAGTCCGTTGTCTCCTTATTACCATCAGTCTTGGTATAGAGAATGAAGTCTTCAGCGTACGATTCATTGTCCTTGTAACTATAAGAACCTTTCTCGCCCTCAAAGTGTGGTATCACCTTACGCGCCCTTCTCCATTGTGGAGTAAGAGTATGATGACCATCTGAACCAACTTCGTCCTTCACGCCCTCCAATACCTGCACGTTGTTGAAACGGAAGCTTGTGGTATTAGGATCTTCTTCGCCAATGAGATTGCCTTCAGCATCTTTTGTCTTATATCCCTTCAAGTGCGTGTTCAATATTGGGTCAATAAGCACAAATGCCACCACTCGCGCCAGACGGTGACGGAAAGGCAACTTTATGCGCGACACAGTAGCGGTAATCCTGGTATTGGCAGGCATACCGAGATAGTGAGCCAAGAGAGTGTAGTTACCAAGTCCAGCCTCATTTTCCACTGGTGCGGCATCATCATGCTGATCACTGGTCAAACCAGGAGCCGTTGTGTTCACGTCTTCTATAGAACCTGTTGCACCATTGTATCTGATACGCTCTGGTACATGCACACCCTCGAAGTAGTGGCTGCCGTTACCATACCAAATAGCTTCATTAGTGCTACCTACAGTAGCTCTTCTATCCGCACGATATTTGAATTCGTATGTAGCAGGGGTGGTAGCTTGGTTTGTCAATTTGAGAATTGCCACATCCTCGTTTTGCTTCATTTCCTGATTTTGTGCGTTGACAGTGAAATTTCCGTATGTGATATCAAGTCCCTGCGTCAGTGGTGCAACGAGCCAATCCACCTTATCGGCATCCTGCTTCACTGCACGTGACACTATCTGCATGTCGTCATCCAGTTCAATGCCACTGACATTGATGATATCGCTTTGACCAGCACCACCTTCTATTCCAAAGACATCATGATCGGAACAAGAAGTTATTGCCAGACAAGTGATAGATGCTATTGCTATTATATATTGTCTTATCATTATTATTATGTATTTCTTTGTATCTTCAGGAGCATTCCCCCTCCTTTAAGAGAGGGCTGGGGAGGGTCTGTGGGTCTTCCTTACCATCCCGCTGGCCTCGTTGGCGTTACAGAGTTCTTACGACCTATAGCCTGCATTTCTGTGGTGCCATCAACCAATCTTCCTGCACCTACAGTGCCTTGCCACCAGTTACCAGCATTGCCTTCAGCCATAGCAGGCTTAACGAGTTCGTTCTCATGATAACGGGTTGTACCTATAAGGCTACCCATCGTAGGGCGCTTAGTTTCCTCCTCGCCAAAAGTAGGCAATGTCCACCAGCTACTACAGTCGTTTAGCACAAGGAGTGGTTTTGTATCAGTTGTTACATTAGCAATCTCTGATGTGCCTCCTACGATACCGCCGTAATGATATAAGCTTGAACTCTTTGCGTTATCGTCCGACCAAGTGATAGCATTAGAGGCGTTGTTATAGTATTTACACTGCGAAATGGTAGCCTTCTGTGCACATGCCACGATACCACCAGCATAACGACGAGCTTCTGAACCAGTTGAAGTGAGTTGCATCTTAATCTGTACATTTGACGCACAGTTGATTAGCGTGCCGCCCTCTGATGCCCATACTGCAATACCAGCAGGAGTTGACGACTGTATATACGCACCATCATTTCCCTTAAGCGTAATGTTTGATAGCTTTCCTGTTCCATAAACATCGTACGCAAGGGCTGCAATGGCATCTGTATTTGTATCCACAGTAGTATTGTTCTTATCCATAAGACGAGTGGCAACCATCGGTTTGTCAAGTACAAGGTTCAGGTCATACACATCATTAATAATGCAACCGAAGAGCATTGTGGCGTTGGTGTTTCCTGTTAGAGTAATGGTTTTGTCATTTCCATTGAGCTTGAACTTGACAGTACCATGAGAGTATGTTCCACCAGCATTTGGTTCAAAATAGGTGTTGTTAAGTTCATCATTACCCCATATCCAGTTTTCATCAGCATCCTTATTCACAGAGAAACTACCTGCAATGCGGTATATCCTGCCTGACTGATTGTATTCAGATGTGAGGAGTTTCTTCAATTCTGTCTGACTGTCAATTACAGCATTGTATTTCTGACCAACATAACTATTAACAATCTTTACCTCAGAACCTGTGATAGTATAGTCGCCTTCTATTGGCCATGAGTTATTGGAATGCATGGTAAGACCT
>JAZRYU010000026.1:0-5795 GCA_045600885.1 Prevotella sp. | reverse complement strand
GGCAAAGCAATGCCTGGGTAAACGAAGAATTGTCAAAATTGAGGATCTGAATGACGAATTGGAGAAGGGGCATACAGATAGGAATGCAAAGCAGAAGGGAGTAAACTGGCAATTTACTGCAGATGACGCCAGGATTAAGCTAAAGCATCTATATCCCATAGTAACTTTTTAGACTTTACAAACTAGTAGGATAATTATCCTACATGCTTCCTACATAAATCCTACATAGCCGCTGAATCCCGATAAACACTGGGGTTCGCTGAGATTTTATGTAGGAATGTAGGATTTTGCCAGAAAAAAGTCTATATTTTTAGGAAATTATATACGTTTTGTTTCCAAAGGATGACGTGTTACAATCCTAAGGATCACAAAATTTTTCCTTAAGGATCACAAAATTATTCCTTAGGATTACAAAATTATTCCTTAAGGAAAATTTTATTAAACGCGAGTTGCACAAGATACATTACAGTTAGTAGCCGCAGTTTGCGATTGCCATGATGTCTGCGAACACTCCAGCGGCAGTTACGCCGGCACCTGCTCCATAGCCCTGGATAACCATCGGATGAGGATTGTAGCGGGCTGTGTGGAGAAGGATGATGTTGTTTGAACCTTCAAGATTATAAGCAGGGTGCATTGGGTCAACTTTCTCCAGACTGACGCTTGCCTTACCATTATCAAGCTTTGCCACGAAACGGAGATGCTGGTTCTTTGCCTCTACTTCCTGACGCAGTGCCTCGAAATGAGCATCCAGCTGCGGAAGCTTTGCCCAGAAATCATCGAGCGTGCCTTCAAAGTATTCCTCCGGAACAAAGAGGTTCTTCTCCACATCGTCCTGACTGATCATATAACCCGACTGACGTGCCAGAATAACGAGTTTGCGAATAACATCAAGTCCCTTGAGGTCAATGCGTGGGTCAGGCTCTGCAAAGCGTGCATCGCGTGCCATCTCTACAGCCTTTGAGAACGGAATATCAGCGCTGATAGTGTTGAAAATAAAGTTGAGAGTACCTGAGAGTACAGCCTCAAGTTTCACGATTTTATCGCCCGTAGCGCAAAGTGCATTGATGGTATTTATAAGCGGAAGACCAGCTCCGACGTTTGTCTCGTAATGATACTTCACACCATTCTTCGCAGCAGTTTCCTTAAGTTTAAGATAAGCGTTGAGGTCGCCAGAAGCAGCCACCTTGTTTGCACAAACAATAGAGATGCTGCGGTCAAGGAAATCCTGATAGAGCGATGCCACCTCGTAGCTTGCAGTGCAATCCACGAACACCATATCCTCTTTCTCCATCTTCAGCACTTCATCACGAATGAGCTGAAGACTTGACTTAGGAGCTGCCTTGAAAGCCTCTCTGAAACTGTCCATGCAGAACGTGCCGTCAGCAGAGCGGAAAGTGGTGAGATCAATGCCATTCTCATCCATCATGAGGTTGAAGATATCCACTACGCCAACCACCTGAAGGTTGAGTCCTTGCTGCTCAAGGAGCATTTTCTGCTGTTCTGCCATCTGTTCAAGGAGAGTTCCTCCGACAGTACCTGTACCACAAAGTATGATGTTCAAATCACGCTGTTTCATGTCTATTCTTTTACAATTTGTTGGAAAATCCGTGCAAAGTTAATCAAATTGTTTGAAACTACCAAGAAAAAGTAACGAAAAGTGAAAAGCAGAAAGCAAAAAGCAAGAAATTGCTATAATAAAACTGGCGGACTCTTTCACAAGAATCCGCCAGCTGCCAGAGGAGTATTCCTTCAGATGGTTTATCCTTTCGACTTAATATGCTCCTCATATTCGGCAATCTCTCTTTCGCCAACATGAGCCAGTCCGTAATGCTCGTCGTGCTGTGAGAAGTCAAGTCCAACGGCTTCACTCTCCTGGCTGACGCGCATAGGAATCATTTTGTCGATTAACCAATAACCTAAATAACTTACAATGAATGTATATACAAATACGATGAGCACAGCAAGAAGATGATAGAGGAATACTACGACACCCTCAGAAGTTCCTGAGATAAGTCCTTCCTGAATGAAGATACCAGTGAGAACAGTACCGAGAATACCGCCAGTACCATGTGTAGGGAACACGTCGAGAGCATCATCCACGTTAGTCTTCTTCTCACGCCAATAAACAGCTACGTTACAGCAGATAGCGATGATGAAAGAGATGAAAGTAGCCTGACCAACTGTCACGTAAGCTGCAGAAGGAGTGATGGCAACAAGACCGACAACACAACCTACAGAAGCTCCCATTGCAGAAGGCTTTCTGCCGCGCAGACAGTCAAAGAATATCCATGTCATCATAGCGGTACCACTGGCAACAGTAGTGTTAAGGAACGCCTTCACCGCCATACCGTCAGCATGAAGTGAGCTACCTGCGTTGAATCCGAACCATCCGAGCCAGAGCAATGCAGCACCAAGGAGGACGAAAGGAATGTTGGCTGGTTCTGACTTCTTTGTAGTACGGCGACCGAGGAAGATTGCTCCCGCCAAGGCTGCCACGCCGGAAGAGGCATGGACTACGATACCACCGGCAAAGTCAACTACGCCCCACTTGAGGAAGAGTCCGTCAGGATGCCATGTCATATGAGCCAGCGGACAATAGATGACGATGAAGAAGAAGATCATGAAGAAGAGGTAGCCAGAGAAGCGTACGCGCTCGGCAAAACTACCGGTGATAAGCGAAGGAGTGATGATAGCAAACTTCATCTGGAAGAGACAGAAGAGAGCGAGAGGAATTGTTGCGCCACCAACGATGTTGCCCGATGGTGCAGTATAGACTTCAGCACCCACATTCTCAAGCATCAAGAAGGTGAACGGATTACCAATTATTCCACCAATATCATCGCCGAAAGCTAGACTGAAGCCGAATGCCATCCACATGACGCAGATGATACCCATGGCAATGAAACTCTGCAGCATGGTGCTGATCACGTTCTTCGCGCCGACCATACCGCCATAGAAGAAGGAAAGACCAGGAGTCATCATAAGCACGAAGATCGTTGCCGTGATGAGCCATGCTACGTCTGCACGGTCAATAACGCTCCAGTCACATTCGAAAGTTGGTTCTTTAACGAACAGTCCGGCAATAGCAATAATCGTCATTGCCGACATAAGGAAAAGCCATCTTTTTTTCATTTTCATAAAGTGTTTAGTTTTGTGTTTTGTTTTATTAAGTCGAAATTGTAATCTTTCTGGCTGCAAAATTAAGGCTTTCCTTCCTCTCTCACGGCATAAATCGCTCTGTTTATAAAAAGAAAATTCGCAAACTTACTATCCGAAAGATTTTTCTGTAATCTTGCTTACGGATAGAAAGTTTGCGAAAAAAAAAAGAAATTTTGTCTATCTGTCAACGATTTTCAGTCAACAGCAGAGCATATCATTACTCTACGACAATCTGCTGACGGACAATGCTGACATTCTTAAATCCGAGATTCTGCAACTCATTTCTAATAGGTTCTGCATCCTTATGTGTGCGGAAGTTTCCGCATTTCGTCATCCAGCGTGGAGAGTAGAAGTGAACATAGACCGGCATTCCCGGGAACTTCTTCTTCACTTCCTTTGCCAGACGTTCTGCCTCCAGTCTGTCCTCGCGTTTGTTTCCGCCGTTATACACCTGTATTCTCCAACCGGCAGACTTATGTGCTCCCTTTACAATCTTAGGACCTTTTACTGGGGATGGAGTTCTCAAGTCCACAGTACCGCGAACCTTCAGCATTTCACCATCAAGATTACCATTGGCGTCAACCTTTGGCTTTGGTCTTGCCTGCTGATTACCATAGGTATGAACGGTGTGTTGTGTTGATGGACTAGCAGCAGGAGCCGCTGGCTGAGCACCTTCCGTTGTAGAAGATGTCGCAGCACCATCTGTCTGAGCAGGAGGAGTTGCCGTTTCGGCAGGCTTAGCTGGCGCCTGTGGCTGTGGTGTAGTCTGAGGCTTTGCTGGAGTCGTAGTCTGGGGCTTAGCAGGAGTCTGAGGCTTTGCTGGAGTCTGAGGCTTAGCCGGAGTCTGCGGTTTAGCTGGAGTCGTAGTCTGCGGTTTAGCTGGAGTCGTAGTCTGAGGCTTAGCAGGAGTTGTAGTCTGCTTAGGCTTACTTGAATTGTTATTTACAATATCAGTGATGGCTGACGACTGCGTAACTGAAACCGAGCCTTTCTGCTCGTTCTGAGCGAAGGCAGAAACGGCAAGACTGAGAGTGATTATGAATGCAGAAAAACGTTTCATTTAATATAATGCAGAATTTAATATAATGCAGAATTCAGAATGCAGAATTACTTCCAAGCGTCGATGATGCCCTGGAAATCAGCAGCCTTGAGAGAAGCACCACCGATAAGACCACCGTCGATGTCTGGCTTAGCGAAGAGTTCAGGAGCGTTAGAAGCCTTGCAAGAACCACCGTAGAGGATAGATGTGTTGTCAGCAACTTCCTGACCGTACTTCTCAGCAACGATAGAACGGATGTAAGCGTGGATTTCCTCTGCCTGATCTGAAGTAGCAGTCTTACCTGTACCGATAGCCCAGATTGGTTCGTAAGCGATTACGATGTTAGCGAACTGCTCTGCAGTAAGGTGGAATACAGAACCTTCGAGCTCAGCCTTGCAAACTGCCTCCTGCTCGTTAGCCTCACGCTGCTCAAGTGACTCACCGATGCAGAAGAGGATCTTAAGACCATTAGCGAGTGCGAGGTCAACCTTCTCCTTGAGGATCTCTGGAGTCTCGTTGTAGTACTCACGACGCTCTGAGTGACCGAGGATAACGTACTGAGCACCTGTTGACTTAACCATCTCAGCAGAAACTTCGCCTGTGTAAGCACCCTTAGCCTTGTCTGCGCAGTTCTCTGCACCGAGAGCAACGTTCTCGTTCATCATTGGAGCGACAGTTGCGAGGTGGATGAATGGAGTACAAACGATAACTTCGCAGTTTGGCTTCTCTGCGTTGTTAGCTACTACTTCTTTTACGAGGCTGATGCCTTCCTGCAGGTTCATGTTCATTTTCCAGTTGCCTGCTACAATCTTTTTTCTCATAATGTTTTAATACTTATTTGGTTTTGGGTTTTTAGTTTTTGATTTTTTTTGCCTTTGGCTATTCGCTTTCGGTCTTTGGGGTTACCTTCTTCCTTCTGAGCATTTTCACCAAGGCGATGATGCCAGCCACGAGGCGGTCGAAGAATGTGAGGATAAGGAGTGGAATGCAGTACCAGGCAATAGCCTTTGCCGTAGCATCTCTGTTCTCGTCGAGAGCCATGATGCCGTAAGGTGTCTCTTCAAGTGCAGGCGATTTCTCGTCAAGCTTTGGAAGGAAATTGTGGCTCCACTTCTGATAGACTGTGCCTTTATTCATGAGGAGAATTCCTGGCGAAGAGCGGATAATGGTCTTGAGCGTTGTCTCATCGGTATTGGCGAAGAGATATTCCGCGCCCGTTATGTCTGCCCATTGCTTAATAGCTTTCTCGTTGCTCGCCGTAAGGCAGATGAAGCGATAGCCGTTGCGCTTGGCATATTCTGCTAAGATGTTTATCTTTCCGAACTGCGACTGATCGGCTGTCTCCAGATGAGGCGCTATCATGAGGAAGTAGTAGTTGTCTTCTGTAAGAACATCCTCTGTGATGTCGTCGCCATTGTATGAGATTTCAAAGTCGTGGATAGGCGGAATGTAGCCTTCGCTTATCTGCTCTGATTTGGAATCGACGAAGTTCCAAGTGGAGTCTGGAAGATTCTCCATCGTAAACTCCTTCTTCTCGCCGTCTTTCTCATAGATGAGCGTTGTCTTGAATTCCGGCTGTTCCGCATCTTCCAAGTCG
>JAZRYU010000025.1:0-2414 GCA_045600885.1 Prevotella sp. | reverse complement strand
CAGCTGAAGACCGACCTCAACCTCAGGCCGATATACCACAGGAGGGATGAGCGCTCGGACGGCCACCTCTTCCTCGGTCTTCTCTCATACTGGATAGTCAACGTCATACGACACCAGATGAAGAAGGCGAACGAGAAGAAGAAGGCTGCCGACCCGGATCCCAAAGCAGAATATCCGACTCCATACTGGACGGAGATAGTGAGAATAATGAGCACGCAGAAGGCGGTCACCTCGGAAGCGACGAACACGCTCGGGGAAAAGGTAGAGATGCGGATATGCAGCACACCGACAACCAAAGCCGCCGACATCTACTCCATGTTGAACTACAAACCGATGCCGTTTAGAAAAATCAAAATTTGTAGAACACAGTAGAGCAAATCAAAAACGCAAATCGCTGATTTGCAAGAAAAACAAAAAAAGAAATGAAAAAGTTGGGTTAAGCAACGCTTAACTGTTCGTTCGTTAATGTCGAGCTGCTGTCCTATTTGCAGAGCGTCTGAAGCAGAGAACTCTCCAATACACAAGCTGACAAACTGAGACTTTATTGAGTTGTTGACGTTGTTCATTCCTATGGCTTGTTTGAAGTATTCGTAAGACTCTTCGTAATACTCGTTGGCTATTATTGCCGATTCAACAGACACAATGTCCACGGCATCCTTATCCGCTTCGCCACATACATGACGTAAAATCTGTATGATGAGTGCCAGTTTTGCAGTGATAAGGCATCGTTTCATTTCGCGAGTTTCAACCTTCGTCTCATCGTTTACGGCATTAATGGATGATATGATGGAGTTTTGCCAAGCAAAGAAACGAGCCTTTGCATCTGGAGTGAAACTTAACACTATCTGCTGGTTATCTTGCCTGATTTTGTAAATTCTGCTTACGATTGCTTCCCATTCTTTTTGAGCTTTCGCTGACTGTTCTAAGGTCGTCTCATCCTCTTCTACCCAGGGAGCAATGGTAGAGTCTTGTGGATGAATGAAGATTACTCGATCAAGGAAACCGTTGTTCGTCCACTTATCGCTAAGCTGGCTCAAAAGCACTGTTTGAGTAGTACCTATGATATTGATACACGGCATTTTGATAAAGATTGGGGTGTCGCTACTGCGTCTGATAACATTCAGCTGACCACCACTGAATGCAATGAGCAGCACTTCAATGAGATTGCTTTTGTTGTATCGTTCGGCAGAGTAGATCAGGCCTATAATTTCATCGCATACTGCTGTCACGCCATCAAGATTGCAAAAGTGAGCTTGTAACAAGGCTTCCACAGTAAAATCGGAAACAACCGTTTGAATTAGCACTGGCTTTTCAAGTGCAGTCTTTCCTTCTTTTTGCGATGAGTCATATAACTTCTTTTCGTCCAGATATTGGCGAAGTCTCTCTTCGTCAATCTTTCTGATGGGATGATATGCTGCTTCAATAGGAGGGGGCTTACCCAATCTCGGCTTCCCGAATAAGGCAATATATAGAGCAGGATTAGTTGTCCAAAGTCCCTTGATTCTCATTCGGAACGTATTGCCGATAGCGATAGCTGCAGCCGATAGCAATGATGTGATGAAAAAGTCAGGTACATAGTTCTCATAACGGTGATATGCTAAGACTATAGACTGAATCTGCGTTGGCATAATTCCAATGAGAACATCGTTCTTGCCTATGTTAAGACCCTCCTTGCGGATGTCGTTTATAATTTCTTCTCGTGTCATAACTATCTTCTTGAACCTCTTCCTCCTGTCTTTATGTTAGCAAGTTCCAATGCTTTGTCAGCGTCGATTATAATTTTGCGCCCAATTTGAGTGATGGCACCATCTATCTTACCTGACTTTTTGATTCGGTTAGCAGTTGCCTTGCTACATCCGAGTAGTCTTGCCAGACCTTCGATGCCATAAACATACCTCTTGCCATCATTACCTACGTTTACTGCTTCACACACTTGTCCAGCTTCGTGTGTCTCGCTCTTTTCCTTAGTTGCTTCGTCAAGAAGCTCACGCACAGTTAAAAATGCTATTGGCTTGTCTAAATTTGTATCTGTCATATTATATAAGGTGTTAGTGAACGACTGTGTCTTGCGATGTTTCTGAATTCGTCGGCAAAGGTACAGAGTTTATTAGGTGGCAACAAGTGGCACTTCGTGTCACTATCAAAAAAGTTCAAAATAGCTGATAATCAGACTTTAATATAGTCTATGATAGTAAAAGCGTGGGACGCAAATAGGGAGAGTACAGACGTCCCTTTGTTTTATTCAATTTTGCCCCTGTTTTTATGGCAAAATCGGGTTCTTCACCAATTTAGGTGCAGAAAATATGCATAAAAATAATTGTAAATAATTGAATAATATATAGTTAAAAAGTTGTAGGAGTGCTTATTTTTTTGTATCTTTATGTGTGAAAAGCAAAATACAAAAACGCACCCCT
>JAZRYU010000024.1:0-23293 GCA_045600885.1 Prevotella sp. | reverse complement strand
TTGAGCAGAGCAGAAAGGCAGTAAAATAGCTATAAGCGAAAGAAGTTTCTTCATTATGAATGCAGCCCCTCAAGCTCCCCAAGGGGAGGTGGTAATAGTTTTGAGGGAATTATTTAATGTTTTTTGTAATCGTTCAGAATTTTTTATATTATCAAGAATTACTTTGAGGATTAGGGATGCATAACCTTCTTTCCGTTCTTGATAACAATGCCGCGATAGTTGTTGTCAACTTTCTGTCCTGCGAGGTTGTAAGAATTCTGCATTCTGCTTCCTGCGTTCTGCATTATAGGAGAGATGCCAAGAGCGGAATCAACCAACGGAGTCTCTGCACAGTTGTAAACTTCATTTGCATTAGGATTGCTTTCATCATAAGCCGCAACGTATGCCACGAATCTCATGTTCTTAGCATCTGTTGGCACTTGGAGAGGAAGCGTCATCTTCACACCAGCTGTAGATTCAATTGCCTCTGGGAGAGTGTAAGGAATTGAGAAAGAGTAAGTCTCGCCCTCAACGAGCTTGTTGGTAATGTTATATCCCCAAGCATTGTTGTTGATAGTACCGCGACAAACACCATTATGCAGATAATCAACACCACCAGCAGTCTGGTAGGTTCGAATAGAGTCCTGAGCTATCATGACGTTGAACACTGTTGTGCCAGCTGGCTTACGATGACAATGAATGTCAACATTAACCTTTGCCTCGCGTGTGGCGAAGTCATAATCACTGTTAATATCAATAGTTACAAACGGCTCCTGATTCATAAGAGCAACACAATTCTCAATGATGAGAGACGTACCGGTATTGAACACTGGACCTGGATAAGTGCTCTGAGGATTCTTCCAGCGATTGACCATAACAGCTGGTGCATAAGTAGAACCAGCATTGTTATAGAAGAAGCAGTACTCGCCATCTTCATTCATCGTGAAGTTGTCTGCCTGATAGCCAGCATGATGAGAAATCTCTACGACGTCTGCACCAGCTTCACGAAGAGCAGCCAGCGCTTCATGAGTAGCCCTGTGACCATTAGGACAGTTAGAACAATGCTGTCCGGTAAATGTTTCAAGGAGAATCTTCTTGACAACATCCTCGGCATAAACGAACACCTCTGCCGAACAGCTGTTATCAGAAGGGTCAGCATCTTCAGTTGCGCCATTTGCGAAGACAACATCGCTGAGCGTCAGATGGAAGTCCTGACTGCCCTTCTCTGTAGCAATAAGCTTTGGAAGCTTTATGCCGAAAATCTGGTTAGGCTCGATGTTTACGTCGTTATATTCCTTAACGGTCTCATCGCTATTGCCAATCTTAACCTTTGCCTTGAAGCTCTTGACAGCAGTAGAACCGATGTTCAGCACCTGAGCTTCCATGTCAGAATAATCGTTGCCAATCTGCATAAAGCCCATTGGAGTGAAGGTCTTCACCATGAGGTCTGAAATGTTGAGATCTTCACTTGTGACGAGTCGGATGTTAGGCATACCGAATCCTGTGCCGTAAGTATCAACCCAGTTTTCTTCTTCATAAGCAAAGGAAATGCCCTTGCTGTCCTGAGTAAAGTCGTAAGACAATGGGCTGTAGTTTGGACTAATCTCATAAATCAGACCAACATAGAGAACCTCTTCAGTACCTTTTACAACGTAAGAAGAAGTGAAAGGAAAATCTGTCCATTGGTTAGTCTTTGAAACGGTAGTAGCACCTGTCTCAGCAAGCACCTCGCCGTCAAGATTGTCACTGACAAAAACGTGAAGGTTTGAACCGTTTCTTGAACCAAGTACAGCCTGTGCTCCAGTAATAGTCTTACCTGCAAGCATTTTGACTTTTTCGCTATCCAAGCGAATAACCTGACCCTGAAGTGATGTTGTGCCAACACGAGCTACATTGTTACGACCACACGTGCCATTTGTGTAACCGAATGTTCCGGCTGAAGCAGTAAGTGTGGTAAAGAAGAGAGAGAGAAGAAGTAGATATTTATTCATAAATCTATGGTTATATTCTATATAATATACAATAAGCGGGCGCAAATTTAATAAAAATATTCATTTATCACAAAAAACATTCCCTTTTTTCAGCTTCTCTCCCACTCTTTCTTGACAATAAGGACGCGAGGTTCATTAAAAAATGCCTATTTTAGACTTAAAAATTTGTATTTTCCAAATATATCTTTTACCTTTGCAGAAATTTTCATAAAAACTAACCGTCTATATTAATCATGAGGAAAATACTCACATCACTGATAGCCACCTTTTTGGTGCTTACCGCTTACGCTCAGCAGCCCGAACTAAAACTTTGGTACAACAAGCCGGCAACATGTTTCGAAGAGGCATTGCCTGTTGGTAATGGAAAATTAGGTGCCATGATCTACGGCGGCGCAAACGTAGATTCTATCTATCTGAACGACATCACGATGTGGTCTGGAAAGCCTTTCGACAAGCAACTTGACAGGGATGCTCATCAGTGGCTGCCTGCCGTGAGAGAAGCGTTGTTCAAGGAAGACTACAAGCTAGCCGACTCACTACAGCTACATCTTCAAGGTCACAACTCGCAGTTCTACCGTCCTCTCGCACAGCTTTACATAACTGACAATGATTATCCAAAAGCTGAGACGAGCAATTACAAACGCAGTCTGAGTCTTGACAACAGCATCTACACCGAGACTTTCCGCCGCGGTGATTTCGGATTGTACTCACGCACCTTTTTTGCATCAAATCCAGACCGCCTTATAGCCATAAAACTAAAGGCTTACGACAACGAGGGCGAAGGTTTATGCCGCATAAACAACACTCTTCGTATGTCTTCACTCGTACCTCATCAGGCAACGGCTGAGGGCAAGATGATCACCGTTCTTGGTCGTTCTGACGAGGACGAAAACAGCATTCATTTCTGCACAAAGCTTATCGTTCAGAACAAGGACGGAAATGTTACGGCAGACGGCGATTCGATCGTGATAAAAGATGCGTCGGAAGTAGTTATCTATATAATAAATGAAACAAACTTCAAAGCTTACAACATACAGCCGGACAAGAACAACACTGACTACATTGACGCCGTCAACCTTCAGGCTCAGCGTCTTGAGCACAAATCGTTTGACAGCATAATACAGCGTCACACGCTTGACTACAAGCAGATTTTCAACCGCTTCAACATTGTGCTTAACGATGCTCAGGAGCCAAAAAAAATCCCTACCGACGAGCTCTTGAAGTATTATAACAGTCCTTCGGCTCAACAGTATGACAAGGCTTACAGCAACAACTCTTCATATCTTGAGATGCTCTACACGCAGTATGGTCGTTATCTCTTGATTTCATGTTCCAGAACAGAAGGCGTGCCTGCTAATCTGCAAGGTCTTTGGGCTGTTACAAAAGATTCTCCATGGCGCGGAAATTATACCGTAAACATCAATCTTGAGGAAAACTATTGGCCTGTGGAAGTGGCAAATATGCAGGAAATGCAAACTCCGCTAAACGGCTTCGTAAAGGCTCTTGCCGACAATGGCGAAAGCACAGCACGAAACTACTACAACGTACAGAAAGGCTGGTGCTCAAGTCATAACTCTGACATCTGGGCAATGACAAATCCTGTTGGCGAGAAGAATGAATGGCCAGAATGGTCAAACTGGAACATGGGTGGTGCGTGGCTCGTAGAATCTCTTTGGGAGCATTACCTTTTCTCAATGGATAAGGAATATCTTCGCTCTACGGCTTACCCGCTAATGAAAGGCGCTACTGAGTTCTGCCTAAACTGGCTTATCGCTGATCCTAACAACAAGAGTCAGCTCATCACAGCTCCTTCCACATCGCCGGAAAATGAATACATCACCAACAATGGCTATAACGGTCAGACTTGCTACGGCGGAACAGCTGATCTCTCTATAATCAGAGAACTTTTCTTAAACACAGCCGCTGCCTGCGACATCCTTGGCACAGACAAGCAACTGAAAAAGCAGATAGAAAATGCTCTCCGAAAACTTCGTCCTTACCATGTTGGCAAACGTGGAAATCTCATGGAGTGGTACCACGACTGGGAGGATAAAGACTGGCATCACCGCCATCAGTCGCATCTCATCGGACTCTACCCTGGACAACAGTGGGAGAAAATGCCTGTTTCTGCAAAGTCAAATTTTGTTGAAGGCAAGGAGTTTATTGCTAATTCACAACAGGATTTCCTCAACGCTTGCGAGAAAACTCTCGAGATCAAGGGTGATCAATCAACAGGTTGGTCCACAGGTTGGCGCATAAATCTCTGGGCACGTCTAAAGAAGGGCAACACAGCTTACCATTATCTCCAGAAGCTTCTCACTGACGTTAATCCTCAGCACCCACGCAGCGGCACTTATCCAAACCTCTTTGATGCTCATCCGCCGTTCCAGATTGACGGAAATTTCGGAGGTACAGCAGGTGTGTGCGAGATGCTTGTCCAAAGCAGCTATTCGCCAAAAGACGGAACCGTGATAGAACTTCTCCCTGCATTGCCTGACGCATGGAAGTCAGGAAAGGTTGAAGGATTGCGCACAAGAGGTGGTTTTACGGTCTATCTGGAGTGGGAAGAAGGTAAAGTTAAGAGCTGCATAATCATGGATAAAGATGGCAATATCGTTGACCAAAACAAGACGAAAAACCTTAAAATTGTACAAAAATAGCGCATTTCAATATGATATAATGCAATATTTGACACTTTTTTGAGCAATTATTCGGAATAAAAACAGCCTTCTGATAAAAATTGTGTAACTTTGTCGCGATTTTTTAGAAACTTCTTATCACCAGAAATTATCTTACACAGAATATGAAGAATAAGATTATCAAAATCATCTGGATAACATTTGCCGTTGTCGTAGTCCTTTGCGCCGGCATTGTCATCGGTGCTTGGAACGGCTGGATTTGCGATATGCCGGACTTCAAATCTCTACAGAATCCTGTGGATGAATATGCCTCAATGGTTTATTCTTCCGACGGAAAACTCATCGGACAGTACAACGTGGCTAAGGCTAACCGCCGTGCTGCCGACTACAAGGAGCTTTCTCCATACATTGTGGAAGCTCTTGTTGCTACAGAAGACGAACGCTTCTATGAGCATTCTGGTATCGACGCTATCGGTCTCGGTCGTGCCGTGGTTAAGCGTGGCTTTATGGGCGACATCTCTGCCGGCGGTGGTTCTACCATCACTCAGCAGCTTGCCAAGATGCTCTTCTCTGAAACTGCAAAGAGCGTCTCAGACCGTCTTCTTCAGAAGCCTGTGGAGTGGCTTATCTCAGTAAAACTGGAAAAGCAGTTTACAAAGGAAGAGATCATCACGATGTACCTCAACCAGTTCAACTTCCTCAACGGTGCTTATGGTATCAAGACGGCTTCACAGATTTATTTCAATAAGAAGCCAAAGGATCTCACACGTGCAGAATGTGCGCTTTTCGTGGGTATGTGTAAGAACCCAAGCTACTTCAACCCTCTCCGCTACCCAGAGCGCACCTGCGAGCGTCGTAACGTCGTGCTCCGACAGATGGTTAAGGCAGGCTTCCTCACCGAGGAAGAGTACGAAAAGGACAGCAAGGAGGAACTTAACCTGACAAACTACAAGCCTACATCTCACAAGGATGGTCTGGCTCCTTATTTCCGTGAATATCTCCGCCACTACATGATGGCAGAGAAGCCTGTCAGAGAGCATTACCCAGAATGGCAGAAGGTGCAGTTCTGCATTGACTCAGTCCTCTACGAACGTGATCCTCTGTTCGGCTGGTGTACTAAGAACCACAAGGCTGACGGAAGCAATTATAACATCTACACTGACGGTCTGAAGATCTACACTTCAATCGATACTCGTATGCAGAAATACGCTGAAGAGGCTGTATTCCAGAGAGTTGCAGTAGAACTTCAGCCAAGATTCAACAGCCAGTGCCATGGTCTCCGCTACGCACCGTTCAACAACGGTACTTCACAGAATGACATAAAGCGTAACATGGCTCGCGCATGGAAAAATTCTGAGCGCTACAACCGCATGAAAGAAGCTGGAGCTTCTGATGCAGAAATAGAAAAGGCTTACCGCACTCCTGTCAAGATGAAGCTCTTCTCTTACGATGGAGATAAGGAAGAGACAATGACTCCTGAAGACTCAATCCGCTATATGAAACGCTTTATTCGTGCAGGTTTTGTCAGCATGGATCCAACAACCGGCGATGTTAAGGCTTACGTTGGTGGTACAAACTTCGATGCCTTCGGCTACGACATGGCTGGTCAGGGTCGTCGTCAGGTAGGTTCTACAATGAAACCTTTCCTCTACTCGCTTTCTGTACAGAACGGTATGAACCCTTGCGACCCAGTTTCTAACGTACGCAAGAGCTACGGCGGCTGGTGCCCTAAGGGCGGCGGTGGCGGCGGTACCGTCATGCTGAAGCAGGGTCTTGCCCAGTCTAACAACACCGTTGCAGCTTACCTCATGAGTCTCATCAACCCTAAGGATTTCCTCTCATGGCTCGACCTCTTCGAAATCCCTACTTTCTATCAGACTCCAAACATGACTCTTTGTCTCGGTCCACTTGAGATTTCCGTTCTGAACCTTATCAGCGGTTATACAACTTTCATAAACGACGGTATCCATATGTCACCTCGTCTCGTAACAAAGATTACTGACCAGCAGGGCAACACACTGGCTGAATTTGCTCCTCGCATGAACGAAATTCTTTCTCAGGAAAGTGCTTGGAAGATGCAGGTGATGCTCCAGGGCGTTGTTAATACCGGTACTGCCCGTCGTCTTCGCGGCATGGGCTTCACAGGTCAGATTGGCGGTAAGACTGGTACTACCAACAGTAACGCCGACTTCTGGTATGTTGGTGTAGCTCCAAAGCTCGTTTCCGGCGGTTGGGTTGGTGGCGAAGAGCGCGACATCCACTTCGTTTCCGGTCAGGGTGCAGAACAGGCTCTTCCTATGTGGGCTTACTACATGAAGAAGGTTTATGCTGACCAATCGCTTGGCATCACACAGGCTGATACTTTCAATCTTCCAAAGGGATATGACGGTTGCGACAATAACAAGAAAATCAACGATGACGTCTTTGATGACATCACCGAGATTTACGAATAAAAACAAAAGCCGCCAACGTTTTCAAAGTGCTTTGAATAAACAATAACGAATCAAAAAATAAAAAAATCAAAAGATATAATGGCAGAACTTAAAGAACTGACAAAAAGAGCTGAGAATTACAGCCAGTGGTATAACGACCTCATCGTGAAGGCCGATCTTGCAGAGCAGTCTGCAGTACGCGGCTGCATGGTTATCAAGCCATACGGCTATGCAATCTGGGAAAAGATGCAGCAGCAACTTGACAAGATGTTCAAGGAGACTGGTGCTGTGAATGCTTATTTCCCACTCCTTATCCCAAAGTCATTCCTCTCTCGCGAGGCTGAGCACGTTGAAGGTTTCGCTAAGGAATGTGCTGTTGTAACTCATTATCGCCTCCGTGCCAAGGAAGACAAGAGCGGCGTAGAGGTGGATCCAGCAGCAAAGCTTGAGGAAGAACTCATCGTTCGCCCAACTTCAGAGACCATCATCTGGAACACATACAAGAACTGGATTCACTCTTGGCGCGATCTGCCATTGATGTGCAACCAGTGGTGTAACGTAATGCGCTGGGAAATGCGTACTCGCCCTTTCCTCCGCACATCAGAATTCCTCTGGCAGGAAGGTCACACAGCTCACGCTACTCGCGAAGAAGCTGAGGAAGAGGCACAGAAGATGCTTGCCGTTTACGCTAAGTTTGCTGAGGAATGGATGGCAGTGCCTGTCGTTCAGGGTGTGAAGAGCGAGACAGAGCGTTTCGCTGGTGCCCTTGACACTTACACAATCGAGGCAATGATGCAGGATGGCAAGGCTCTCCAGAGCGGTACATCACACTTCCTCGGCCAGAACTTCGCTAAGGCATTCGACGTAACTTATCTTACAAAGGAAAACAAGCCAGAATATGTTTGGGCAACATCATGGGGTGTTTCTACACGTCTTATTGGTGCGCTCATCATGACTCACTCTGATGATAATGGTCTCGTTCTTCCTCCACGCCTTGCTCCGCTTCAGGTGGTTATCGTGCCAATCAGCAAGGGCGAGAAGCTTCAGGCTATCACAGAGAAGCTCAACCCTGTAATTGAAAAGCTCCGCGCTGCTGGCATCACAGTGAAGTATGACGATGCTGACAACAAGCGCCCTGGCTTCAAGTTCGCTGAATACGAGCTCAAGGGTGTGCCTGTACGTCTTGTCATGGGTAACCGCGACCTTGAGAATGGCACAATTGAAGTTATGCGTCGCGATACTCTTGAGAAGGAAACTCGCTCAGTTGAAGGCATCGCAGAATACGTTATCGAACTTCTTGAAGACATCCAGAAGAACATCTTCAACAAGGCTCTCACTGCTCGTGACGAAAAGATCTACACTTGCTCTGACTACGAGGAGTTCAAGGCTAAGGTGAAGGATGGCGGCTTCTTCTTCTGCCCATGGGACGGAACAGCAGAGACTGAGGCTAAGATCAAGGAAGAAACTCAGGCTACAATCCGCTGCGTGCCTTTCCACATCCCACAGCCTGCTGAGCTCGGCGTTGATATGGTAACAGGTGCTCCTGCTAAGCAGTGGGTAATCATTGCAAGAAGTTATTAAGCCCCAGCCCTAAAGCATCACAATGAGACTGAAAGAAGGTTTTAACTTACATAACATCTGCGGATCATACGCCATCGTGGCTGAAGGCGAAGAGAACATCGACGTGACCAGCGTCATCAGCGCAAACGAAACCGTCGTCACCATCTGGAATGCCGTCTGCGGAAAAGACTTCACTGTCAACGATATGGTAGAAGCCATTCTTGAGGAATACGAGATTGACCGTGCTACAGCAGAAAAAGACTGTAAGCGGCTTGTCGAGGAGATGAAGAAAGCAGAAATTCTACTCATGGATTAAGGTGAGGTTTATATGTATTTCAATATAGCAGAACATATAGTAGAAGTTATGTCAACCAGCAATAAGGTTGACATAATTTCTCTTGTGCCATCATTGAAACCTTTCATATATAATAATGTAGGCGAAGAAGAAAACCCTAAGCCTCTTCTCACGGTCATCATTGACAACGAGATGCCGATTGCCACAGACTTTCGCGAAATAGGCGATTTCGACACTGGCAACGGTCACACCAAAGTGGAGAAGAAAGACGACAGCGGCGAATATCAGTTTACCATCCGCAACATTGACGAGAAAGAGGTCTGCTGGCTGAAGACCAATGCCGACTACTCCGAATGTCGCTGCCGACTGCAGGGCAACAGCATGCTCCAGTCTTACGGCATAAACTCCGTACTGATGCTCTGCTATGCCTTTGCCATGGCTTCCCGTCAGACTCTGCTCATCCATGCCTCATGCGTAAAGAAAGGCGATTATGCCTACGCATTCATAGCAAAGAGCGGAACGGGAAAATCCACTCAGGTCAGCAACTGGCTGAAGCACATCCCTGGTTGCGAACTGCTTAACGACGACAATCCCATTGTCCGCGTCATTGGTGGAGAAGCTTACATCTACGGATCTCCTTGGTCGGGCAAGACGCCATGCTACCGCAATCGCAAAGCCCGTCTCGGAGCCATTACCCGCATTGAGCGAGCAAAGCAGAACAGCGTTGACCGCCTTGCTCCCATCGAGGCTTTCACCTCCCTCCTACCCTCTTGCTCCACAATGAAATGGGAGAAGAAGCTTTACAATGATGTCATGGACACCATTTCCCAAATCATCGGGACAACGGGATTTTATACGCTGCACTGTCTGCCAGACAGGGAGTCGGCAATAGTTTGCTGCAAGGAAATAAGCATGGATTGATCATATATATATTCACCGTTTCGCAGCATCATAAAACTTGAATTGCGGCTCACAAATGTTCGCCCTACAAAAACTAACACCTAATAAAAAAACAATTGAAGAAGATAGCTCTCTATATCTGCCGACTGTTTCAAGTCTTTATTCCAAGACCGAGTAGCAGCAAGACGTCATCAAAAACCGTGCAACATGTTCAAGTGCGCAACGACGTATTTCTTCCCCTCGCCATCTCTTACCTTGAGACAAAGAATAGCGTGACTATTCCGCTCAAGGGCTACAGTATGCGACCTTTCCTTGAGAGCGACCGCGACACAGCCGTCCTCATCAAGCCTCATGCTCCTGTGCTCAACGAGCCTGTTCTCGTGGAGGCAGACTTCTTCAACAGGCAGACAAACAAGCTGGAAAAAAGATGGATTCTCCATCGCATTGTCGGCATAAACGGAGAAGATCTCACCCTGCTTGGCGATGGAAATTTGCGACCAGAACACTGCAAGGTGTCCGACATAAAAGCCTCAATAAAAGGGTTTTACAGAAAAGGACGCAGCGAGATGGACCTCATCACGGGCAGAAAATGGCGAATCTACTCCTTCTTCTGGACCCGCCTTCTCCCGATACGCCGCTATCTGCTGTTCTTCCATCGTAACATTTTCACATAACCCTTACCCCCAAAAAACACAACAATAAATCCTATATTCGTAATGCTAAAAACCATCAGATTCATATTATCCCTGCTTTTGCTGACCCTCATTCCTTTGTCAGTCTCAGCGCAGCAAGATTCCATTCCTGAAATGCGAATCATTGGCGTTGTCGTGGATGAAGAAACGGGCGACAGTCTGCAGCTTGTCTCCATGCAGTACAAGAAGCTCAAGGAGGCTTACACGTCAGACATGCTCGGAAAATTTGACATTCCAAAGAAAGAGAAGCAGTATCTCACCATCACTGCAGTTGGCTACAAAGAGCTCCGCATCCTTATCGGAGAAAATTCACCACAGCACATGCGCATCACATTAAAGCCTGACTCTAAGCATCTTAAGCAGGTAGAGGTAAAGGCAAAGAAGCGCAAATATTCTCGCAAGGAAAACCCAGCCGTGGAACTCATGCGCCGCGTCATTGCGGCAAACAAGGCTAACGACCTAAAGAAAACCCACGACTTCTACAAATACAATAATTACAGCAAACTCACCCTCGCCGTCAACGATGTCAAGATAGAGGATTTTGCGCGCGATAAGAACGGCAAGCGACGTGAGTGGCTTATCAATCAGACCATGATCAGTCCGGAGACAGGCAAACTGATTCTTCCGCTCAACATTGAGGAGACCGTCACTGAGGAACGCTATCGCAAGTCAACAAACTCTGAACGCTCGGTAATCATCGGACAGAAATCGGAAGGCATCAGCGAACTCATCGAAACGGGTAAGATTCTCAATAAGATGACCAACGAAATCTTCAGCGACATTGATCTCTACAAGAATCAGATCATGATGCTGCAATATCCGTTCACCTCGCCTATCGGCTCTTCTGCCATCAATTTCTATCGCTATTATATCGTTGATACTCTGATGGTTGACGGCGACAAGTGCATCCAGCTGGAGTTCCTTCCTAACAATCAGCAGGACTTCGGTTTCCGCGGAAATCTCTACGTCCTTGCCGACTCTTCTCTCCATGTTCGCAAGTGTGAACTGACCATACCGAAGAAGAGCGACGTAAACTGGGTGGATAATATTCATATAAACCTTGAATTCGAGAAACTCCCTACAAACGAGTGGGTTCTGACGCGCGACGATATGTTCTGCGAACTCTCCATCGTTGATTTCCTTTCCAAGGCTGTTGCCATACGAACTACGCGACGGACAGACTACTCTTTCGCACCTCTTCCCGACTCCGATTTTGAAGGTATGGGAAAGGAGCGAATAGCAAAAGACTACAACCATCGCGACGAAACCTTCTGGCAAGAGCATCGCACCGTCACTCTCAACAAGAGCGAGGAAAACATGGGCAATTTCATGACTGCCATGAAGAGCACTAAGGGCTTCGGCGTGCTCCATGCTGCATTCAAGATTATCACGGAGAACTTCGTTGAGCTCGGCAATGAAAAACATCCGAGCAAGGTGGATTTCGGACCTATAAACACCATTATCTCCAGAAATTTCGTTGACGGATTGCGCACCCGTCTCAGCTTTGTCACCACTCCTCACCTCTCTCAGCATTTCTTCCTGAAGGGCTATGCAGCTCGCGGCTGGGACAGCAAGAAGAACTACTATAGCCTGGATGCCACCTACTCTTTCAATGCCAAGGAGAACACGATGCATGAATATCCTATTCGCGAAATCACGCTCACCTCTGCCTACGACAATATGTCGCCTTCAGACCGCTTCGGTGCTCACGATAAGGACAACATCTTCACCATGCTGAAATGGAAGGAGAACGACACGCGAATCTTCTATAATCAGCACAAGCTCGCCTTCCGCTATGAGCAACTTGGCGGCATGGAGTATCTCTTCCATTATATGCACGAGAAGCAGTCGGCTGTCGGAATGATTGACTATCCTGAGATGACTCTCAGCGAGTTTAATGTCGGCATACGCTATGCTCCAGGCGAAGACATCGTCACCACGAAGCGTCATCGCGTAAAGACCAACAACGACAACCCTATCTACACCCTCTCCCACACCATCGGTCTGGAAGGTTTTCTCGGCGGAACGCATCGCTATAACACCACCGAAGCTTCCGTCTATTACCGCAAATGGCTAAACAACTGGGGCAGGATTTCCATTCTGTTCAAGGGAGGAGCTCAGTGGAACAAGGTGCCTTACATGCTGTTGCTCCAGCCACCGTCAAACACTTCTTTCATCAGACAGAAGTTCACGTTCAGTCTGCTCAACGAAATGGAGTTCCTTACTGACCGTTACGCTATGTTTGACTGCGAGTGGGATATGAATGGCCGCATCTTCAATCGTATTCCTCTGCTCCGACGACTTAAGTGGCGCGAATATCTAGGCTTCAAGTGCTATTACGGCACACTGACCGATAAGAACAAACCTACATACACCTTCGAGGAAGACCCGATGAATCCTGGCACCATGCTTAAGCTGTCGTCATGGCCGGAAGGAGTGCGCACTCTCGACAATCGCCCATATATGGAGGCAAGCATCGGAGTACACAATATTCTAAAGTTCTTCCATATTGAGTATGTTCGCCGTCTGAACTATACGGAATTCAAGGACGTAAGCAAGCAGGGCGTGAGACTGAAGTTCGAGATGTCTTTCTAAAGACTCAGCACCTTCAGAGCCTCAGCCTTATCCTTGTTTATCTGCTCCACAAGCTCTTCTGGCGAGTCGAATTTCATTTCGTCTCGCAGACGGCTCACGAATTCTATCGTAATCTTCTCTCCGTAGATATCTCCCTCAAAATCAATTATGTGCACTTCAATGGTCACGTCGTTGCCATTGAAAGTCGGTCTGTTGCCAATGTTTACGACAGCCTTCTCTCCCTTCTTACTCACCCTTGCTGCATAGACACCATTCTTCGGCACCAGCTTTCCCTCTTCCGCCGCAATGTTAGCCGTAGGGAAGCCAATCTTTCTACCTATCTGATAGCCGTTAACCACCATTCCTGTCAGCGAATAATCGTAACCCAGACGACGGTTAGCATCCTCCAGTTTTCCGTCCAGAAGCAGCTCCCTTATCAGGGAAGAAGAGGTTGTTTCATTTGATGATTTGATGATTTGCTGATTTGACGATTTTTCAATTGCAGATTTTTCACTTTTCTGATTTTCAGATTTAAACTCCTTCAGCAACTTTATTCTCACTCCCTCTTCCTTTCCTTTCTTCACATAGTCGTCGAAAGTCGGGTTTATGAAGTTGCCGTCAGCGTCCTTCTCTTTCTTGCCGAAATGGTTGTCGTAGCCCAGTAGCAAAGTATCCACGCCATAGTCTTCCTTTAAGATCTGCAGAAACTCATTAGCCGTCATCGACGCCAGTTCCTCGTCAAACTCAAACATAACAACGTCCTCCACACCGCAAGCCGCTATCTTCTCCATCTTTTCCTCTGGAGTAAGCAGCATTGGCGGCACACACTCCGGACAGAACAGAGCAGCAGGATGGCGGTCGAAGGTGAAGACCATAGAGCCGTCGCCACGCTTCTCCGCCAGTTCCATCACCTGAGAGATAACGTAGCGATGACCTTCGTGCATTCCATCAAAGAAACCAATTGTGGCAACCATCAGATTTTATTTACAGATTTACTAATTTACGGATTTACAGATTATAGCAGTGTAGGGCGAGGATGATGTAGGGCGAGGATTTGGCTTTCCCTTCGCCCTACAACCAAAATCATTACATTTTTTCATTTTAGAACTCCACAAGAATTCTGAACACCTTAGCCGGTGCAGCCATCCACTGCTCCATAGCCTCCTTAGCCTCTTCTGGCTTCACAACGGCAGAGATCAGCTTCTCCTTAGGATATTCGTTGTTCTGCATATAGCGTATCACGGCGCGGAAATCCTCTGGCATTGCGTTGCGAGAACCGCGGATGTCCATTTCCTTTTGAACGAAATGCTTTGTCACGAACTCAGTGCCAGCCTTTGCATATCCTATAAACACCACGCGACCAGTGAATGCCAGCTCGTTGATAGCCTGGTTCTGAGTGAACGGCAGACCTACAGCCTCAATGACTACGTCAGGTCCGCAGCCGCCAGTGATCTCTTCCAGTCGAGCGTGAAGATCCTCCTTGCCAGTGTTAACCACGTAAGTGGCACCCATCTGCTTAGCCAGTTCAAGTTTCTCATCGTCAAGGTCAGTAGCGATGACCGTAGCACCGCGCAGAGCAGCTCTTACGATGGCTCCCACGCCAATCATGCCGCAGCCGATAACCATCACGATGTCTATGTCCTTCACTTGAGCACGATCTACAGCATGGAAACCTACAGACATAGGCTCTACCAGCGCAATCTCCTTATCGTCAAGACCTTCTGCAGGAATAATCTTCTCCCAAGGCATAGCAAGATATTCGCGCATAGCACCGTTGCGCTGCACTCCGAGCGTCTCATTGTGCTGACAGGCATTGTAGCGACGGTTGCGACAAGAAGGGCAGTCGTTGCAGGCAGAATAAGGATTCAGTGTCACCTTCATGCCCACCTTCATCGTTGCAGGCACCTCTTCGCCCACAGCAGCAATCTCGGCAGAAACCTCATGACCAGGAATCACAGGCAGGTTCACCAGCGGATTGCCGCCACGGTAAGTGTTAAGGTCAGAGCCGCAGAAGCCCACATAGTTCATTTTCACCAGAACCTCGCCAGCCTTTAGCTGCTCCGGCTTTTCTATCTCCACACATGCCATCTCGTTGGCACCTGTTATTTGTATAGCTTTCATCTTTTATATTTACGAATTTACCGATTTACAATTTACGAATTTTACCGATTTTTCTTTTTTAAAATTTTCAGTTAGCCCTTTATCAAGTAGAACACCACCGGCACCAGCAGAGACGGCAGTAGGTTGACCGTCTTGCAGTCCTTTATGCCCAGAATGCCGAGTCCCGAACTGATAATCAGCACTCCACCGACGATGCTCAGTTCCACGCGCATTGGTTCCGGCATTCCGTCGCCGCAGAAATAAGCTATCAAGTAGAACATTCCCTGCCAGCAGAAAAGCACTGGAGCTGCCAGCAGCATTATCCAACCATAGCTCGCGGCAAGCACAGCAGATGTCACAAGGTCGAGCGTTGAGTTAGTGTAAAGGAACGTATTTGCCTGCTCATTGAAATCCCAACCATGACTTGGCGAGAGATACGACAATACAGGTCCCACGATACTGAAAGTACCAATGCAGTAGAGCAAAATGCCAGTTACAAGACCGTTAAGAGCGTTGTTCTCATTTCCCTGCTTCTTGTTCAGCTTTGCGTTCATGCGGTCAATCTTACCAGACAAGTCAAGCTTTGTGCCGATAACTGCACCAATAGCAATGCTGAGGATGAAGAGCACCGGAAACTCACTCTTCGCCATATTAGGCAAAGCAGCGTTCATGCCAAGCACAAGACAGCATAGCCCAAGCCCGTTGAAAAGAGCCTTTTTGTACTTTTCTCCTATTCCAGAGCGCACAATGGCTCCGAAAGCACCACCCACGATGATGGTCGTTGTATTTATGATTGTACCTAACATTATTCTTTAATTAGAAAATCACTTTTACTATGATTGTAATATTTCAAACTGCAATTTTAGTAAAAAAAATTGAACAAAAGGCAAAATATTTTCACTTTTCTAATTATAAAGACCAATTTATTATCATAAATCGCATCATAATACCCAAAACACTCATATTATTATAGGTGGTAATTTATAGAACCCACCTTTAGTTGTATTGGTAAGCCAATCTTTCGTCACCGTTCCAGCAATGTATAATGCCGCAATATTCAAAGCCGGCTTTCAGGATAGCGTTCCGCATCACCTTATTGTCTCGATGGGTATCAATGCGGATGGTGTCGTAGTGATGTAGGGCATACTTCATTGATGTCTTGAAGATACCTTTTACGTCTCCGCTACTGGCTATACGGTGAATGGTGGCGTATGGTTTATCGTTCTTCCATGCGCCCTCATAGATTATATCGTAGGTCGGATCATTGCCACCACGCAGCACAAAAGTGCCTACCATTTTTCCATCTTTCACACAGATATAACTATCTCCGCTATTGATGTCGTCTGCCAGTCGCTCAACAGAAGGATAATTGTCAGCCCATTGGTTGGGATTGCCTGTCTCTGCCATGAACCTGCGGGCAATGGCAAATATCTCCTGCATTCGTGGGATGTCATTGAGTGTTGCTTTGCGAATTGTCATAGAGTCAGATTTTATTTCTACAAACTTGTGCCACATTCCTGTTTATCTTCCTCGGCAACCTCTGGCGATTTATGATGTGCTGCACATAAAGTATATCAGTCGTCCCATTGCGCGGAACGCTCGTTTTCGTGCTCATAGCCACGATATTCATCATGCCATCATCATCGTCAAAGCCGTCATTGTCAATGAATCGGCGGCGACGTTCCTCCTGGTCCTTGCTGTAATCCGTATGATATTTGGCAGGATCGTACTTACCGCCTTCACGATATTCAGGATCGTAATTCTGTTCATCGTCATTATCGTAACTATATGAAGAACTTTGACGAGAGGAAGTTTTGGCAGCAGCCTTGTTGGTTCCGGAAAAAATAGTGTCCAAAACAACATTGTCAGCAGAGTCAACTTTGTTTTCCGTTGAGTCCTGCCAATATTCAGGATAACTGTACGGCTCAGTCTTTCCCGACTTCATGTTCTGTCATAAGCAGATACCACAGATTATGGCGATACCTACAAGCAGAATCCAAAGCCAAGCGCGGTTACGCTTCGGCGGCTGCTGATTGTTTGGAGTATCTTTATTTGTTTTCATATTTCTTGTTTACTGTAATATGAAGCAGATGCTTCTGCTACTATTGAATATTCTTCATCTTCAGGAATCTCATATCTCCTTGGCTTGAGGTCTTCAAGGAACATATGATTGAGAGTAAACGCAAGTGATTCAAGCGTAATCTCCTTTATTCCTGGTTTTAGTTGACATTCCCACAATGTTATGGATCGCCATCCCATAGCGGATAAAGTCCGCTGAACCTCCAAGTCTCTTTCTTTGTTTCGTGCTATCTTTTTCTTCCAGAAGTCAGTGTTTGATTTCGGAACAACATAGTACTTGCATCCCTCATGACCATGCCAGAAGCATCCGTTTACAAAGATGCATGTGCGGTATTTCCTGAGCACTATATCAGGTTTTCCTGGCAATCGTGGATGATTCAAGCGATAGCGGAAACCTCTACTCCAAAGAAACTTACGAACAAGAATCTCCGGCTTCGTGTTCTTCGCACGAATGGCAGCCATGCAAGTGTGGCGTTGTTCTATGGATAACTTATCAGCCATATTACTTCCTTGCCTTCAGCATCAGTTCACTCAGCTTCACAGGTTCAGATACTGCTGATCGATTGCCCTTGTTGCCTGTCACATCATTCATCTGCCAATGGTATTGCTGCCACTCGGGTTCGGTATTATCCGGTTCCAGTCGATAGACGATGTAAATGTCATCCTTCTTCTTCTCTTCGTCATCAGCTGGTGGATAACCCATTTTCAGAAGATCAGAGCGTCTGAATACACGTGGACCTTCATCCGCCAGTCGCACAAACTGAATGCTCTCGCCATGGGCGTGCATCAGCAGGTAACGGCTCAACACAAGGTTGCGACTCAATCGCACCGAACCATTCTGCGTACCTGTACGGAAGTTGTAAAGCCCCGTCTTGCGTATCCATTCCAACTGTCGCTCGTCCTTCACGTAACCCAATACCACCCACGTCTCATCGGGCAGGAAGTCACGATTGTCTCCAACAGGTTCTGGCATCTGTTTGTGGACACGTTTCGAAGGTGTATTATACACATTATTCATATAATAGGACATCCTCTCACGCTGGCTTGTTCGGTCAAGCAGATGCTCCACAATCTTCAGCAGGAACACCTGAAGTGTTATCAGTTCCTCGTCATAGTTGGATGGCGTAAGGCAGAACGCTCCCAAACCCGGAATAATCTCATGAAAACCCTTCAACCTGCGTTGTACTGTGCCGGGATAGAGGATGTATGCACCACTTGTCCTTCGGATAGCATCCTTGTAGGCATGCATCTTCAGCAGGTCAGCACGTTTGTAGATACCCTCTTCCTGTTCCTTCTTTTCATTGAGCAAAGCATCCGACATTTCTTCTTCGTTCATAGTATCGTCAGCACCAAGGTCAATCTTGTTCACACGATACTTGGCATCGAAGTGAATGTGTACAATGAGATCCTCCCTCTCTGCCTGTTCCATACTAATCTCACCTGGCCACACCGAAAGCGTATAGTCAGGGCGCATGTTCATTGTCCACGAACCAGCCTTGTAGAGTTCATCGTCTTCACGCGTATGGGCAAAGGTACGGTTGTAGAAGAAGCGTACGTTGAACATACGGTTGCCAGCATCGTACTGACCTTCAATCATTGTCATCTTGCCTTGCTGAATCTCCAGATTTATCTGGTCGGCATCCGTCTTGACGAGTTTATTGATGCTCACAGGATCAATCTCAAACACACGGCTGATGACCTCCAGCAACTTGAAGAACACCCAGTATTCGTACAGTATCGCCACATTCCTCTTGCCAGCTTCATACACATTGTCGCCACCCTTCCACGAGAGTTTGGCTGCAAGGTCAAACATGAGCCAAGCTTGCAGAATCTCTCTGTAACCCTCCTTCCTTTGCAGCACAGGACTGTTGAGGTTCAGCGTTGATGGCATCGACACCTGCTTGAAAAAGAGCGTGTTCAAATGTCCGTTCAGCACATTCATCGTCTTGTCTATCTCTGCCTTCAGTCGGTCATTGGCATTCTTCTTCTCCCTCAGTTCCGAGCAGAACGAACTGAATGACCTCAGAACGAACTTCACGAACTGGTTCTCCTGATTGTCCAGCGTATCACGCTTGTAAGCAACAGTCAAGGTTCTTGGCACAGAGTTCAAACCTTGCGGCAATCCCATCCTCTCACCATGTTCCACAGGGATACGGTCGCGAGAGGTTGCTATCTGGTGCATATTCCTGCGCGACAGTCGCTTCACGTTACTCACATTGCGGTCAACGATAGTCTCTTCCCATTTCCTCACAGGGTTCGACACAATCTTCTGTATTGCCTCCTGAAAGGTACTGCTCTCCACGATGCTCCTCACGAAGGCATACCTTTGGTAGAGCGTCTGCTGGGGTGTATCGTTGTCTATCTCCAGCTTTTGCGTCACAGGACTTCCCTGCATCAGCACAAGGTCGGTATAGTAAGCCGTAATGTCCTCCAGCATCTTGCGGTAGTCGGTACGGTATTCAGCCTTCACCGACTGTATCTCCATACCCACCTTTGCCACCTCACAGTCGAGTATGACATCCCTTATGGCGAGTGTGAGCGAACCCACATAGATGCCTGTCTTCAGCGTACCGGCATTAGGGTGACGAGGTGAATGTGAGAATCTCACTATCTCGTCTTCCTTCATGAATTGATATGTCCTGCCGTCTTCCGACACCAGCTCGTACTCATACGTACACCCTTCCTGCAGCTGCCATTTTGATTCGCCATAATCCACAGCATCCTCTTCCTCAAACATCATAGCGTTGTCCGAGGCAGGATACACGCACAATCTGACTTCACCAAACGTGCCTGTTATGGGTATTTCGAGTCTTTCTACTTGCATTTATCTTTTATGCTTCTGCAAAACTGGTGAAACCATTGTCGAGGGCTGTCTGCATCATGCGCTGGATCTTGTCAGCTGCCTCTGTGAACTTGGCATACTGTTCGGCATTCTCACGGGTGATGGCTTCCGTCTCATGGGTGTCCGTCATGCACAATCCCCACAAAGCCTTCAATGCTGGTTCCAACTTCTTACGACTTCCATGTAGCTTAGGCAGGAGCTTCTGCACGATGGCAGCATCCAGTATCTCGTCCTCTGTCATGCTCGGAGCCGAAGCCTTGGCATTGGCTATGAAGCGGTATATCTCTGTTGCCGAACGGTAGCCGAACTCAGCATTAACCTTCTTCAGCACCTTGAAGAACTCCAGCAATGTCTTCCTTGCCAATTCGCTATTGTCTGTTTCCTTGCTCGTAGCCTTACGGACGAAATCCTGTCCCATATTGGCGCAAGCACCATCCGCAGCATACACGTTGATATTCATGTCCTGCCCCAGGAACTGCTCCATCTCCGTGTCAGAAATCTTGAACTCAATCACGTTCGCACGATCTAGCACCTTTGGCGAGAACATATAGGTTGTCTCGTCCACATTTATCGTACCCACTATGAAGAGGTTCTTTGGCAAAGCGATGCTGGCATCCACCTCCGAGTCACACTCGTCAGGCTTCTCCCATAGAGGTATCTTCTGGTTGCTCTCCAGAGCCGACAGGAAGTCTGCAAAGTAACGCTCCACATAGCTCAGGTTCATCTCGTCCAGCACCAGGAAGTAAGGCTTCTGCGGATTTCTAAGCGCACGCATCATGATCTGTAACGCACCACTTTCCGGCTGCATGTATTCCCCTTGCTTCAAGGCATTCGGATAACCCAACAGCGGTTCACGGTTCGTCCAGTCGGCACCAACAGGCACCACACACAGCTGCTGCTCCACATTCTCGCTCATAGCACGAGCAAAAGCCAATGCCAGCTGAGTCTTACCCGAACCAGCCAATCCGCTCAGTATCACGAAAGGCTTAGTCATCAGCGAACAAGCATAACGCTGAATAAGATTGTCCTCATAGAGAAGTCCTGTGCGCTTGATGGCAGCAATAAGTGTTGACATGCTGAAGGGAACCTGCTCAACGGTAACCTCAGGATCGAACAGTCGTTCCAGTCGCTCCACCATTTCTGTATAGTCGTTGATGCGAGTGAGCGTCTTCATAGGCAACTTCTTCGGGTATTCCCATTCGCCTTCGTTTGTCCATTCTATAGCACGACTGTTCTTGTATTCATAGCGTTCAGGGTTATAGCTGTAGCCACCCTTCACCACACCGCGACCCACAATGAGTGTCATGCCTCTCTTCACATAGACAATATCCCCTGGACGCATCTCTCGGCAGAATTGCCAGATGGCAAGGCTATCGTTTGTATAGGCATTCTCTGTATTGCCATACACTTCTCGCAGACGCTCTACTATATCCTGTCGTGTCTCATAGTCACGGAAATTGTCCATATCATCCCAACCAAGCAGCATTACGCTCTCATCCTGACATTCCTGCCATTTGCGTGCACCTTCACCAGGGGAGTACACCCAGATGCTTGGAGTTGTATTTGGCTGTTCATCATCTTGTTCTTCGTCTCTGTCACCTGTATCTACAGTTGAGTCGATGTTCAGACGTTTCAAGTCAAGCCGCTTGCCCACATAGAAAAAGAAATCTGTTGTAAGAACATGTCCATCAGGATCAGAAAAGCAATCCGACTCTTTTGAAAGCAGACCATTCAAGATTGTCTGCAACTGTTCATCCTCCTTTAGGCGTTGGCTCAGAGTATCGAGGTACTTCACGCAACGAGCATAGAAAGCACCACAATCCTTTCTGTCTTGGAATGAGAAATTGTCACCCAAAACCTCTACTGTCTTCTTCAGCTCTGTAAACTTATAGATGTAGTACTTCTCTGGGTAACGGAACAGCAGATAAGCACTTATGGCTCTTTGGTCTTGGTAGTGGTTTTTCCACTCAGAACCGTGCGTCTTTCGAATAGCCTCAGCTTCTTTGATGAAGAAGTTGACACGTTCAGCAAGGTCTTTGCTTTCATCATACAGCACACGAAACATATTGCGAGTACGCTCCTTGTCCACCTGTGCGAACTCCTCAATCATGCCTTCTGGATAATACTTGTTCGATGCCAGCAGGTTTTCATGCTTTGAGGTCGCAACTCTGAACATCTCGCCGAAGTCTTCAGCCTCAATGTCCCAATGTTTTTGGAATTGTTCTACAGCTCTCCACTTGTATCTTTCATCCTTCCAATATTTAGGAAGGTCATCTTTGTAGAGTGAAAGTGGAGTTGGTATATCTGTTTTAGAATTTTCATTTAACGATAATTGATTATCTTTCATACTGTTTCGTATTAAAATCAAGAATTCTAATTACTGACTTTAGCACATCTACATCAGCTGGTAGCCATTTTACACTATCCAGCTCTTCCATACTGAGCCAACGAGCGTCTTCATGTTCGAGAAGCGAAAGCTGACCGGTAATGATTGAGCAGAGGAAGCAATGCATGGTGAGGTGAAACTGAGGATAATTATACTCAACCGTTGTGAGAAGATCTTCCACTTCGATTTCTGTAGCCAATTCCTCGCGAATCTCACGCTTCAAGGCATCTTCAGGCGATTCCCCAAGTTCAATCTTACCCCCAGGAAACTCCCACCAATCCTTCCATTCGCCATACCCTCGTTGGGTGGCGAACAGCTTGCCATCACGGAGGATAATGGCGGCAACGACTTCTATTGTTTTGCGTTGTTCCATAATTTACACAGCATTGAGGAATTGTGGCAAAATAGGTTGATGCGTCTGCCAGTTAATCTTCATTGGTTTATCGTCCTTCGAACGAATGTAGTCAACAAGGCCAAAGCAGATGAATGGGCAGGTGTTGCCATAACCGTCCTTTTTGTTTTCACGAACAAAGAGCAGGAACTTCTTGCCATTCTTTTTCTGTTCGACGAATCGCTTGCCTTTACCCTGATGCGAATCGGTATTCTGCGACTCCCAACGAAACTCATTCTCGCTAACCACATAGTCATTGTACATAGTTTCGGCAGAGAAATCCTTGTCTGACTTGTTGAGCGTGACAAAGAAGAGTTCTGTGTTCATCTCTTCAATGTTGAACACTCCAGCCACCGAACCTTGCATGCGTTTGTCGGCCGTCTGGCGACCAAAGATTGCGAAGACTTCCTCACGAGTATAGCAGCCATATTGT
>JAZRYU010000023.1:0-2179 GCA_045600885.1 Prevotella sp. | reverse complement strand
TGGCATATCATCCGAACCTTCAAGGACATGATCATAGTATGGTTCATTCTCCTTTACGAGACGGTTGAATATCTGTTCCATGTCGCTTCTTACGTCTGGATCTGCGTTCTCGTTGATGCTTAGAGCACAACTTGTATGCTGGACAAAGAGATTGAGAAGTCCTGTTTTTGGTAGAGTAGGGAGGTTGCTCAGTATCTCTCTTGTAACGAGATGAAAGCCTCTACGCTTTGCTGATAGTGTAAATTCTGTCTGCTGTATCATAAATTATTTACTCCTTATTATAATATAATTGCGATAGCACAAAGTGCCAAAAGTAGCGACATTATTGTGTCTGTCTGTTTCTTGTAACGTACAAACCATTTCCTCATCCATGCTCCGGCAAGCAGCCATACAAGATTTGCTGTCGGACCTGCCAGTGTAAGGATATACCCAACTGTAAGTAAGTCAACAAGTCTATTAGAGTAGGGTAGTACGAACAACGAGAAGATGGTAATTTCGAATAGTATCATCTTGGCATTGGTCAGCTGAACAAGCATTCCTGATGTGAAAGAGCATGTCAGTGCTTCATTCTCTGCCAATCCCTTACTCTTGTAGATGTTGTAAGCAAGCCACAGTATGTATGCAGCACCAACATACTTGAGCAATTCAACGTATTCACCCAGTACAGTGCCAATAAGATGTGTGGCTGTTGAAACCAGAGTGACGGAAATGAGAAAACCACATAACTCACCGTACCACATACGCAATGCTGACTTCCTTCCATACTTCAGGGAGCATGAAAGAGCATACAGATTGGCAGGACCAGGTGTGTAGCCTACCATGAGTATGTACAGCAATAGCGATGGTAACAGATGCAGTGGCATAGGATTATTCCATGTATTTTATCATGTCCATTGTGCGTGGCTTTGCCTCTGGTGTCTCGTTTGGATAACCGAGAGCTATACAGTAGAGTAGTTCGTAACCCTCCGAGAATGCCATCTTGTCAAGATATGGCTTTGCAGAAGGGCAGTCTTTTATCCATCGGGCAGAACTTCCCAAGCAACACGAGCCGATACCCTTTGCCCATGATGAGAGGATGATGTTCTCGCCAAGAAGGCCGCAATCCACCTGACTCATATCGTAATTCTTGTCGTATGCAATGCAGAGTACGCAAGGTGCATCAACGAAGATGTTCTTGAAACCGTCACGTTCAGCCAATTCAGGTTTGTCTTTTACAACGGCAGCTGTGATACTATCTATTAATGAAGGGGAGAGAACACGTATCTCGTATGCCTGAAGATTCTTACCGTTAGGAGCATTCACACCACATTTCAGGATTTCATCGAGTGTTTCACGGCTGATAAGGGAATCCTTATAGTTTCTGATGCTTCTGCGGCTCATCATAACCTCTGTTACAGCGCTATTCGCATCAACACATTCCGTTGACTCCTTCTGTTTTGTCTCGTTACATGCAGTCAATGTCATAACTGCTGCCAATAAAGCTAATATTTTCTTCATAAGTTCCTAAAATTTTATTTTTCTTTTGCGAACATGTTATCTAGATCAACCTGGGCGAAAGGACATGGCTCTTGTCTTACCTTTGCCATCTGGAATTGCTTGCAGGCGTTGACAATGGATTGCTCCTCGAAGCATTTGAATAGCATCGCTTTGAGTTCGTCAAGACGCTCGGAGTCAGCATCGCTGAATTTGCCGCAAGCCTTATAACTGACTGTTGGTTGCGGTATAACATCGTGGTAGTAGTATGACCATACGAGGAATCGCATACATACATCTGGTGTCATTAATATCTCTTGCATATTGTTATTGTTTTTCTACATTAACTTTGAATACTATACGGAATGAACCTTCATTGAAACTTGTACTCGTAATCTTGAAGGCTCCGATTTCCTTTGTTGACTCTACATGCTGACCAATGCAGGGGCAGATGTCGTAGTCACCGATGCGTACAAGGCGTAGGGTTTCACTGGCATCCTCTGGCAGTTTGTCGAGCTTTACGCCTTCCGGAATATTGTTGCGCGTCACGAACTCGTATGTTACAGGCAAGTTCATTTCGATAAGCTCGTTCATCTTGCGTTCAATCTCTGCTACCTGTTCTACTGAAGGGCAGACATCGAGATTGTAGTTTATCTTTGATTTCTTACGCTCAATATGTGCGTTCTTGGAGCGTTCGCAACCGAAC
>JAZRYU010000022.1:0-4539 GCA_045600885.1 Prevotella sp. | reverse complement strand
TATAAAGAAGAGGGACAATGTCTTTATCCCCTTGTTGAACAATTCCTTCTCCTTTTCGAAATGCGATGCAATGGTTTCCCTGATTTGCACCCTCTGCATTGCAGCTTCCGAAGAATCTCCGAATACTTCGCCCTTATGCAGTGTTACGCCGTTCGTGAATGTCACAGAATCATTGAACGGATTGATTTCCGATATTGAGAAGCCCTCATATTCTCCGAGTCCGGAATGCTCTGCCAGGTCATCATAGATGTCGAACTTATGGGACTCTCTGCGGATTGACGTACTGCCTTGAACCTCCAGCTCGATCTTCACCTGAGGAGGCTTGTTCTTCGACAGGATGATATTGTCAAGATACAGGTATGAACTCGTGCCCTTCAGATTCTTCACCTCGAAGCCTTTCACCTGAATCTTCTTGACAAGTTTCTGCTTGTAAGCATCCAGTGCATCGAGAGCATATATGCAATTATGGCTGGTCTTGTGGGTTGCAGAGTAGTACAGCACGAACAGTGGCTTGAAGCGTTTCAATGCAGTCTGGGTGGCCGCTCCTTCCATCTTTTGCGGCTCATCCATAATGATGATAGGCCGGTTGGCGGCCAATACGTCGATAGGCTTGCGGCTGCCGAAGTCGTCACGCTCGGAATATATGATACGGCTCTCCTTCTTGTTTGCGCCTTCCTTCAGCGAAGAAGCGAACGCCTGGGTGTTGATGATCATCACGTTTATCCCGGCATCGGACGAAAACGAATCCAGCTGCTGCAGGTTGGAGCTGTTGTAGATGAAGAACCTGGCCTTCTTGCCGTAGTGCTCCATAAAGTGGTCCTCAAGCATATTGAAACTCTTGTTCACGCCTTCACGGATGGCGATACTCGGAACCACGACTATGAACTTGCTCCAGCCATAACGTTTGTTGAGCTCGAACATTGTCTTGATATAGACGTAGGTCTTGCCGGTACCGGTCTCCATCTCGATGTCCAGTCCCACGCGTCCAAGGTCGTGGCTCAGTGCTCCGGAAAGAGGGATGTCGCAGAGTTCCTGCATCTTCTTGACATTCACGAAGAGTTCCTGGTCGGTTAGTTCGATGTCGTTGTTGCGGAATCCTGTATATTCCTCCTCATACACAAAACTGCCGGCCTTCACCTTGCCAATATCCCTACGATATTGGAAACTATCACGTGACGGCTGTCCGGTGAATACACTCACAGTATTCTCTACCGCATCCGTCTGGTATTGTTGTATTTTGAAATTGAACTTCATACCTCTGACTTATCACATATTTGTTTGGCGGTATCCAATGATTTACGAATCTGTTGAATAAGGACTTCTCTTGGTGGAAGTTCAGTCATATATTGAGCCACTTTAATCCCAGCTTTGTCCAATTGCAGCAACTCTATCTGTTCTTCACTGCCTTCTGTGCAAAGAAGCAGACCAAGTGGAGACTCTTCGCCCACTTCCATTTCGTGCGCTTCTAACCAACGCAGATACAATTCCATCTGCCCCTTGTATTGAGCCTTGAATCTGCCAAGTTTCAGTTCAATGGCTATAAGCCGATGCAATTTCCTGTGATAGAATAACAGATCCAGATAAAAGTCTTCACCGTCAATTATCATACGCTTCTGACGATCGACAAAGGAGAATCCGTTGCCTAATTCCAGAATAAACTGTTCAAGATTGGCAATAAGACAATCTTCCAGATCTCTCTCGCTATACATACCTTTCAATCCAGTGAACTCCAAGAAATAGGGGCTTTTAAACACCAGATCAGGTGAAAGTTCGTTTTCTTTGCGTAATGACGATAACTCCCGCCTAATAAGTTCGTCAGGTTTGGAAGCAATAGCCGTACGTTCATACAACATAGAGTCTATTTCTTTCCTCAATTGGTTTCTTCCCCATTTGCTTGAAGCAGACATCGTCAAATAGAATTCGCGTGCCAATGGTTCTTTGAGCGGCAGAACTTCAACAAAGTGAGACCAACTTAATTGTGTCGCAAGTTGCGACACAATCTGTTCATCCGGCATTTCCTGCGCAAATTGCATCATCCTGCGGATATTTCTTTCATCGAAACCTTTATTGCCATATTGTTCCTGCAATTGTCGCGCAACCTGCGACACAATTTGCTTACCATATCCAGCTCGTTGATTACCAAGCACATCCCTATTGATACGTTCTCCAATATGCCAGTACATCATAGTCATTTCATGATTGACCGTTGATGCCACCCAAATCCTTGCCCTGTCAATAATCTGAAACAAATCTTTTAACAGTAGTTGGGAATTCGGAATAATAGTGTTCTTGTCTTTCATTTTTAGATATTGCGAATTTACAGAATTCTACGGATTGTGTCTTTGCTGTATGCATTGAAGATCTGCTCGAAGTTGTCGGCCACCTGGTCTGTTGAAAGGGATTTGTCACGCATAATGAAATAGTACGGTTTCTGCTTGGCAACCTCTGTTATGACAGTCTCGTTCACGTCCTCATCAAAGCAGGCCAGAAGGTAGCCGTCATTCACGTTGAACACTTCCTTACCGGCAATGGCCTTCTTCTCAATCTTTGCAGAGAGAGGCAGGTTGCATTCAAGCATCACCTGGAATAGCAGGTCTTCCGTTGTGCGGTCTGGCTTGACATTATCATCGAAAAGCGTTGTCTGCGATGATGCCTCCGGTGTGTAATACACGTCCTGCATGTTGGATGTGTCAAGCTTCAGAACGCGGAAGCCGATGTCGAGCTTATGCTCCGGCTCCTGCTGGGTAAACAAGTCTGCTTCACGCTGCCCTGCTTTCTGCTCTTCAAGAATCTTCTTGCCAGCACGGCGAATGCGCTCTTTTCCAATTTCACAGATGGTTTTGTATCCTAAATCTTTTTTCTTGTCACTAACCTTTTCCGGTACCTGAATCAGAATGAACTTGTTGTCTTTGAACTTACAGGCATTGTACTTCATTAAAGCGTGGGCAGTTGTTGCAGACCCGGAGAAGAAATCAACAACAATGTCATCACTGCCAAGATTAGCAAGAGTGAGCAATCTTTCAAGAAGTCGCACAGGTTTCGGACCATCAAAGACACCTTGATTACCAAATAATTTAATAACTTCTTGAGCCCCTTCTTGACTATGACCAACCTCTTTGTAGAAAAGAATTGAGATTGGAGCCATCCCGTCAAATCTCAATTCGGACAAAAAACGTTTTAGCCTAGGCACACCATCTCCGTCTGCACCAAACCAGATTCTATTATCTTGAAGTCTCTCGAAAAATGCATTTTTCGAGAGACTCCAGCAGCGTCCTGCTGGAGGCTCTACAATACGCCCAGAGGGCGTAGTAATTGGATAATCACATGATGCAGAATATGTCTTTACAGTTAAATTATCAGATTGCCATACGCCCCTTGGGTCATTATCGGGATTGCTATATCTCGCATTTGCTTCTACTGTTCTGTCCAATCTGCCGATAACAAAGCTGTCGATGCTTTTAGCATACATCATTATATAATCATGGCTGTTGGAAATAAATCTTGCATCATTTTTTGGTGCAAATGCCCTTTCCCATATCAATTCTGCCACAAAATTCCGACTACCAAACACCTCGTCGCAGAGTTTCTTGAGGTTTTCCTGTTCATGGTCATCAATACTGATGAATATCACCCCATCCTCACGAAGCAGGTCCTTAGCGACTTTAAGTCTCGGATACATCATATTCAGCCAATAGGTATGGAAGCGTCCGTTACTATCGGCATTGACCTCGTAGTTCTGGAGAAGCATTTGCCCGTTCTCGTCAAACATCCCACTCTTGTCCTTGAACTCTCCGGCTGTTTCACTGAAATCATCCTCATACACAAAGTCATTGCCGGTGTTGTACGGGGGGTCAATGTATATCATCTTCACCTTACCAAGGTAATTCTCGCGCAGGAGTTTGAGCACTTCCAGATTGTCACCTTCTATATACAGGTTTTCGGTATTGTCGAAATCAACGCTGCTCTCACGGTCTGGACGCAGAGTCATGTTTGTTGGAGTGTTGGCCAGACGCATTGCCTCGCGCTTGCCCGGCCAGGTGAACTGATAGCGTTCCTGATTGCCCTCCACAATTTCCTTCGACAGTTCCTGTTTCAGCTTATCGAAATCGATTGCCATTTCAGGCTTACCGTTCTCGTTCAACCGTTCTGTCAGACAGTTTGGAAATAACTGTCCAATCTTCTCGATGTTTGCCTCTGCAACATCCTGAGTGTGCATATTAAGCTTATCCATATCTATGTGTTACATTTATTCTTTAATTGTTTGATTTCCTCAAAATACTGCAACTTCTTTCGGGGCTGCTTTTCGTTTCTGGCCTTGGCTTCAAGCTGTACTATTTGCTTGAAAATCTTGGCCTTGGCATCGTCAACCTGAATTTGCTCTTCAAGCGTGTTGCCTTTTTCAACATTGATATTTCCAATGCTTACGACGATATTCTCCCAGACGCGGTCAAGGTTTAGTCCCTGGAGTGTCAGGGTAGCGTTGTCCGCATTCATCCAGTCGCTGCAAATGAGTTTCGTGTGATTGATTGCCAGCTGGAT
>JAZRYU010000021.1:0-20201 GCA_045600885.1 Prevotella sp. | reverse complement strand
TCTCAGCCATCTACTCACTGTTGGACATAAATCCACATCCGCTTGGGAAAGTGAAATCTGTGGTGCACAAAAAATCAACTCAAAAAAATCCGCCTCCTGAGAAACAAGGAGTTACGTAAAAAATCGCTGCAATGCGGGTTAGGATTATTGCACGATATGAAGACTGCTACTACGATAGGACAAATAATGATTAATTTTGCACTTGAAATTGATAAAAGGTTAAAACAATTATTACCGCAACTCCAGTTTTAGTATTGGCATCTAAATGAAAGTAAAACGATGAAGGCATTTACAATGAAATATAGCAGCATTCCGCTATTGGTTAAGATTATCGTAGCAATAGCGTGTGGCGCGGGGATTGGACTCGTTGCTCCTGAGGGTGTGGTGCGTGTGATGAACACGTTCTGCTCTCTCTTCAGTCAGCTTTTGGGATTCATGATACCGCTAATCATTGTGGGACTGGTGACTCCTGCCATTGCACGAGTGGGAAGTGGAGCCGGAAAGATGCTTGCGGTAACGGCGCTGATTGCTTATCTGTTTACGGTATTGTCGGGACTGTTTGCCTATGCTTTCAGTACAACACTCTTTCCTTCGTTGATAGAGACGGTTTCGGCAGATGCGTTGGAAAATACTGGAACGGCATTTGAGCCTTATTTTACCATTCAGATTCCTCCTCTGATGGAAGTGATGTCTGCCTTGGTGGCTTCGTTCATGATTGGACTGGGCATTGCCGCCTTTGATGCCACAAATATGCGGAACTTCTTTGAGGAATTTGAGCAGATTGTGACACGAACAATTTCTATAGTCATCATTCCTTTGCTTCCATTCTTCATATTCGGTTTGTTCATGGATATGGCTGCAAGCGGCAAGGTGGGACCTGTGCTCTCTACTTTCATCAAGGTGATTGCGGTGATCTTCGCCATGACTATTGTGTTGCTTGTGATACAATATCTGATAGCTGGTTTTGTGTCAAAGAAGAACCCATTCAAGTTGCTCTTACGAATGTTGCCTGCCTACTTCACGGCTCTTGGCACTTCGTCATCTGCTGCTACAATCCCTGTGACATTGGAGCGGGCAAAGAAGAATGGGGTGAGAGAGGATGTTGCGGGTTTTGTTGTACCTCTTTGTGCCACAATACATCTGTCGGGCAGTATGCTGAAAATAACAAGTTGTGCGATAGCTTTGATGCTGATGCAGAACATTGATGTGGAGTTTTGGCAGTTATTTGGCTTCGTCCTGATGCTGGGAGTAACGATGGTTGCTGCCCCTGGCGTTCCAGGTGGTGCTATCATGGCTGCACTCGGAGTATTGGGAACAATCCTTGGCTTCGATGCGTCGCAGCAGGCGATGATGATTACTCTTTATATCGCCATGGACTCTTTTGGCACAGCATGCAATGTGACGGGTGACGGAGCGATAGCTGTAATAATAAACCATATAACAGAGAAGAAATTAAATCTATGACAATAGAATCTCATCCGTTGGAGCCGTTTCTGCCGGAGAATGCGAGGGTGCTGTTTCTGGGGAGTTTCCCTCCGCCAAAGGCAAGGTGGAGCATGGAGTTCTTTTATCCGAACTGGATAAATGACTTTTGGAGGATTCAGGGGCTGATTCACTTTGGTGACAAGGGGTATTTTGAACAGACCTCAAACCTACAGACCCCCAATCCCCTTAAAGGGGGCTCTCAGAAAACTATCAAGGCCTTTGATAAGGATAAGATTGTGGCGTTCTGCAACGAGAAGGGCATTGCGCTGTTTGATACGGCGAGGAAGGTGTGTCGCCTGAAGGGTAATGCGGACGATAATTTCTTGGAGATAGTGGAGAGGACGGATGTGTTTGAACTGCTGGAAGGGATGCCAGAGTGCAGGACGATTGTGACAACTGGCGGTAAGGCTTCGGATGAACTTCAGGCGTATTTTGAGGAGAAAGGCGTTAAGGTGAAGATCCCGAAGGTGGGGGAGTGTATGGAATTGCGGATTCCTGCGGATATTTTCGATGGGGATTGCGGATCCAGGTATGGCTCCTTTGGGGACTCTTTGCTGAAGGATGAAGGAATATTACTTTGGTGGAGAATGCCGAGCAGTTCGCGGGCGTATCCGATGAAGCTGGAGAAGAAGGCGGAATATTATAGAAGGTTGTTTTGAAGGGGGGTGCATCATCATAATATGAGGAAACAGTGTAATTAAATATACCTTTACGGGTATATTTTGTGCGAAATTATACATTTTTATACCTTTTCTGGTATAATATTGGAAATTATTCGTAACTTTGTACCCGAAAAGGTATAAAATTATGCAAAATAGACTTTCAACGACAGTAAAAGCACTGCGGAAGCAGTATAATATCACCCAAGAGGATTTGGCAATCAAATCTGGATTGGGATTGCGCTTTATTCGTGATCTGGAGCAAGGTAAGGAATCTTTGCGAATGGACAAAGTGAACCAGTTGCTGGATTATTTCAACTATGAACTGATTCCAACAGTAAAAGAAAAGTAACGTATGAAACGCGCGCACATATACTATAAGGATAAGATAGCTGGCATTCTGGCAGAAACCGATGAAGGATATGAGTTTATATATGAAAAAGAATATCTGTCATCGGAAGGTGCCAAGAGCATCAGTCTTACGCTTCCGCTAAGAGAAGAACCTTACAAGAGTATGGTGTTGTTCCCATTCTTTGACGGATTGATTCCTGAAGGATGGTTACTTGATGTTGCCATACGCAACACAGATATCAGCATTCTTGACCGTATGTCATTGCTACTGCTTTGCTGCAAGGATAGTATAGGAGCCGTTAGTGTTGTACCTATAGAAGGAAAGGAGGACGAGAATGTGTAAGTGCCTATATTGCTATAAACCGATGGCAGAGACGGAAGGTCTTATCCATCCTGCCTGTGCAAGGAAATTCTTTGGAACTCAGACGGTTCCTGCTCTTGACTACACACTTGAGCAGCTTGACGAACTGGCAAAGGTTGTCATTGAAGACCAGACATCGCTGACAGGCGTTCAACCGAAACTGTCTCTTCATATTAAAGATCATGAAGGCTCAAAGCGACTTACCATAGTCGGGTTATGGGGTGGTTATATCTGCAAACCACAGACGGATGCTTACGAACAGATGCCTGAAGTAGAGGATTTGACGATGCACCTTGCAAAACTCTGTAAGATAGACGTTGTGCCTCACACTTTGATGAGAATGGCTGATGGTACGTTGTGTTATCTCACTAAGCGCATTGACCGTACAAAAAATGGTGAAAAGATTGCCATGGAGGATATGTGTCAACTCACTGAGAGACAGACGGAGCACAAATACAAGAGCAGTTATGAGCGCATCGGCAAGGCTATTGCACAGTTTTCTTCTGTACCGAAGATGGATGTCGCCAACTTCTTTGAGGTCATCCTGTTCTCATGGTTAACAGGAAACAACGACATGCACCTTAAGAATTTCTCTCTATATGAGCCCGCAGATGGCGCAATACGTCTGACGCCAGCATACGATTTACTCAATGCATCAATAATAAATCCGAAGGATGACGAAGAACTTGCACTTACATTGAATGGACGCAAGAAGAAACTCAACCGTGTTGATTTCATCAAAGCAGCTGAAACAATCGGCATTGATGAGGTTACCGTCAATAAACTAATTGCAAAGTACACAAAACAAGTGCCTGCAATGGTACAACTTATAACAGACTCATTCCTAAACGAAGAACTGAAGGAAGCGTATATTGCATTGGTTAAAGCAAGAATTGAAAGACTGGAGAAAAGAGAGTAGTACTAAAAAATATACAAATCAATATTTAATACGAATAAACTATGAATATCGGAGATAGAATACCGGAGGTTCTTGGCATTGATCAGGACGGACGTGAGATTAAGAGTAGCGACTATCGTGGTCGCAAGTTGGTGCTTTACAGTTATCCTAAGGCGAATACGAGTGGCTGCACGGCTGAAGCGTGCAGTCTTCAGGCGCATAAGGAGGAGCTGGCGGCTGCTGGATATGAGATAATCGGTGTGAGCAAAGATAGGCAGGCTTTGCAGAAGAAGTTTGCGGAGAACCAGGGTCTGGAGTTCCCTTTGATTGCCGATACGGAGACGGCTTTACTGCAGCAGCTCGGTTGCTGGGGTGAGAAGGTGGCATGTGGCCGAAGAACGATAGGGATCCTACGCACCACATACCTTGTAAACGAAGAGGGCGTCATCGAGAAAATCTTTACTCCAAAGGAGATAAAGACTAAGATTCACGCAGAGCAGATTCTAGAGTTTGTAAAGAAATGATGTCATTATGACAATACGCAAAGCGACAATAGATGACATTCCGCAGATGATGGAGATCTTTTCCATAGCACGCAGGTTTATGGCGGAGACGGGGAATCCGAACCAATGGGCAGAGACTTATCCGTCTGTGGAACAGATTACTGACGACATAGACAGTGGCGATAGTCATGTGTGCATGGAGGACGGCAGGATGGTTGCAACCTTCGTTCTTCGTGGTGGAGATGATCCGACGTATGACATCATCTATGATGGCGCATGGAAGAACGACAATCCATACGCCACCATCCATCGCATAGCCAGTAGCGGAGAGGTAAAGGGCATCTTCCGTAAGACAATGGAATACGCCCTACAACATTATTCAACCATCCGCATAGACACCCATCGCGACAACAAGGTGATGCAACATGTGATAGAGAAGGCTGGCTTCGAATACTGTGGCATCATCCATTGCTGGAGCGGTGATGAGCGACTGGCGTATCAGTATAATTGAAAATATATTTAGCAGTTAGCTACGCACGTTCCTTTTTGAACGAAAATATCTTTGATGCAGAAGGCCTTGCGGATTATTTGGACACTCAAAACTAACGGTCATGGATAAAGAGAAGGTAATGGAAAGGCTTCGCAGACATGCGGAGTCTATGCATAGTGATTGGCGCGAACGTGCCGAATGGCGTAGAAGCAATAGGGACTGGATACGCAGAAGTCAGGATATTGCCCTCCGTATGCTTAACAGCATGGAAGAACAACACTTGACTCAACGTGCCCTTGCGGAACGTATGGGATGCACCCAACAGTACATATCAAAAGTACTAAAGGGACAGGAGAACCTTTCGCTTGAAACTCTCGTGAAAATAGAAGATGCGTTGGGAATAGAACTGTTGGTACGAACTCATCAGCCAATAGAATATAAAGTAGAAGACGATGATTCGATGATGGTTGCGGAGGATATGGCAGAGTACAATGAAGCTTAGTTTCTTTTTGTACCAATCAAGACCATCCTTTAAAATATAGAATAATCGAGTAATGATGCTACGACAATTGCCAACATACGAAGATTTGCTTCTACAACTCCGCAATGCACAGCAGGAAGTTCTGATGCTGAAAGAGGAAAATTCCGCCTTAAGGAAAGTGTTGGAGGAGAATGGAATAAAGTATGTTGAGCAACGTGCTGTCGCAAAAGCGAAACAGAAAGAACGTAACAATCTCAGTGTGGAACAAAGAGTGGAGTTATTTCGTAGTTTGTTCAAGGGACGTGAAGATGTTTTTGCTCGGAGATGGCAGAGTGAGCAGACGGGTAAGGCAGGTTATCAGCCTGTTTGCCGGAATGAGTGGAGGTATGGGGTGTGCGATAAGAAGAAGTACAAGTGCGCGGAGTGTCCCAATAGGGAGTTCTTCCCGATAGGGTATCAGCATGTTTATGATCATCTTGCAGGAACTAAAGAAAACTGCTCTGACGTGATTGGGCTTTATGCTTTGACGTTGGAGGACAAATGTCATTTCCTCTGCACAGACTTTGATGATAAATCATGCGAGCACGGTTACAAAGATGATGTGCTTGCTTTTGTGGGAGTTTGTAAGGAGTGGAGTGTGCCTGTATCCGTAGAGAGGTCACGCTCTGGAAATGGTGCACATGTGTGGGTGTTCTTTGATGAGGCAATACCTGCGGTTAAGGCAAGAAAACTAGGGAATATCATTCTAAATGAAGCTATGAATAGGAATGGCAAAATCTCGTTTGCGTCATACGACAGATTCTTCCCTAATCAGGACACTATGCCAGAAGGTGGTTTCGGAAATCTTGTTGCTTTGCCTCTGCAAGGAAAAGCACGTAAAGATGGTAATAGTGTCTTTGTAAATGAGAGTTTTGAACCATACGAAGACCAATGGTTCTATTTGCAACATGTTGGTAGAATGTCGGAACAGGAAGTTGACACATTGATAAGCAATCATGCCACCCTTCTTGGGTTCGGTGAATTATCCAAAACAAGCGACTCTAAGCCTTGGGAAACGCCTAAGGCTGATTGTATCTCAAGTGGTGATTTCCCTCATACTCTCCCAATAACTAAGGCGAATATGTTATACTTTCCGCTCTCATGCATTTCCGCCAAGGTACAGAATCACCTCAAACGTATAGCCTCCTTCAAGAATCCGGAATTCTACAAGAAACAGGCTATGCGTTTTTCAACCTTCGATACTCCACGAATCATTACTTGCGCACATTTTGAGGACGAATATTTAGTTTTACCTCGCGGATGCGAGAGTGCGGTAATGGAACTACTTGATGAGAAAGGTGTGACATATACGATAACTGATGAGTGTTGCAATGGCAATCCAATCCGAGTGAGTTTTAGGGGAAAACTCTATGATGAGCAACAAGCGGCACTTGATGCGCTTATGCCTTTCAACAATGGCATCCTTCATGCTACAACGGCATTTGGCAAGACAATAACAGCTGCTGCACTCATTGCAGAACGCAAGGTAAACACTTTAGTACTTGTGCATAATAAGGCATTATTAGATCAATGGAAGGAACGATTGGAAGAGTTCCTGTCACTGGATTATAGAGAAGAAGATTTCCCAAAGAAACGAGGAAGGAAGAAAGCATTCTCACCGATTGGAACTTTAAGTTCAATAGGAAATACCCTTCATGGTATTGTGGATATTGCCTTGATGCAATCGTGCTTGGAAGATGGTGAAGCAAAGCCTTTTGTAAAGGAATACGGTATGGTAATAGCTGATGAAGCCCAGCATGTTTCGAGTGTAACTTTCGAGAAGGTGATGATGGCTGTGAATGCCAAGTCTGTCTATGGCTTAACGGCAACACCATCGCGTAAAGATGGGCATCATCCTATTATCTTCATGCAATGCGGTCCTATTTGCTTTGTCGCTGATGCCAAGGTTCAAATGGAAAGGCAATCGTTTAGGCGTGTTCTCATACCTCGATTTACATCGTATAGGCATGTGGAAGAAGAGCAGAACTTCGTGCAAATTGCACAAAGTCTTGCCACAGATGAATTGCGCAACAAAATGATTGTTAAAGACGTTGCGAAAGCATTAGATGAAGGTCGAACGCCTATCATTCTTTCGAGTTTAACGGCTCATGTACAGGTACTTGCTGAAATGCTGAGGCCTTATTGCAGTAATGTAATTACTCTCATCGGAGCAGAGAAAGCGAAAGACAAACAGGTGGCGATGGAACGTCTGCAAAACATTCCTGATAATGAGCCATTAGTAATTGTGGCAACTGGTAAATATATTGGTGAAGGATTTGACTATGCACGTCTTGATACGCTATTTCTAGCCTTGCCTATCTCGTGGAAGGGACTTGTTGTGCAATATGCCGGTCGATTGCATCGAAACCATGAAGGCAAGAATGAAGTGCAGATATACGATTATGTTGACATTCGTGTCCCTATTTGCGACGTCATGTACCGTAGGCGTCTGAAGGCATATTCTTCTATTGGATATAAACCAAAGGCAAACCAAAGCAACGAATCTATAGAAAAAACGTCCATTGTTGATGGAACAAACTATGTGCAACCATATTTAAGAAGTTTAAATGTTACACATCGTTCTTTTATCCTTGCATGTCCAAAAGTGAAATTTGCACGACATTCGAAGATCGTTGAGCGCTTAAAGGACTTGCTGAGTATAGGTGCTTCTATCACTATCATTACAAGAGAAGATAATCAACATACAGCTATCCTTTCCGCATGTGGCTTTGATGTCATCGTTCGTCAGTCATTATCGCTTTGCTGCACTATTATAGACAAGCACACAATATGGTACGGTAGCATCAATCCACTTGCCTACGTTGCAGAGGATGATACTGCCATGAGTATTGAAGATGCAGAGATTGCTGGTGAGATGATGGATGTGATATTTGGATATACCAAGTAATGCTGTTGACTACTATGTTTTAATCACAACCCAATATACTTGCTTGCATCAAATCCATGGAGAAGGTGCTCGTTCTCGAAGATGTACCCCATTTGGTTGGAGATGATCTTAGTGTTGCCGATAACGGTATCGATGTTGGTGTGGGAATGACCGTAGATCCATACGTCTATGCGGCTGTCGGCAGTAACTGGAAATTCCACGTTCTTCAAATATCTGCTGTTGTCCGCAAGCTCCATGTGGAGGTCGCTCATGTATTGTATTCTCATTGCCGAAATTCTTTTATCTGTTTATCAATTGTCATTATTCTTGTTTTTTAGAATCTTAGTCTGCTTATAGATATTGGATACGGAAATTCTACTTACGTAATCCTGCACCACTGATGATTAATGCTCGCATTGCCTCGTTGAAAGTTGGGTAATAGTGGAATTTGTAATGTCCATTCTTATTCCGTTCTGCGTAGAAAAAGCCTTTGTTGGATTCATAGTGGACGCATAGATATACGTTGTACTTCTGCTCGTACTTTTTGCGGATGGCGCTCATCGTTAATGGTTCGATGGCTTCATCACGCATAAAGTCATAAACTTCATCCTCCAACGGAATCAGTTTGTCAAGTCTGACTCTTTCAAGAGGTTCCCATTCTGCAGTTTCAATGACTTGGCGTACATGTTCTTCGGTGATGTCGTCATCAACATATGGGAGTGATATTTCGTTGCCGAGTTCATCATTGTGCGTATATTTGTTGGGCATAGAAGAGATGCTTACCCAATCGTCTTCTAGTGCCATCTTGAGCAGTCGTTCGGATGATGAACAACGTAAGCCAATGCCAGCATCTCGCAATGCTTCAAGCATATTCACCACGTCCTGCGAATATCCATAGACGCTATACCCTAAAGAGAAGTACCATTTGCCGTTGGGTACATCCAACTTTTCGTCGGACGAATAATCCCCTTTCTTTATCGGCTGAAGATGGACACGGGCATAGGCAACATCATGGCAATGATATGAGCTATTCTCCTTCTCCCAAGCCAGATAATCCGCTTCCGAGTCAAGGTTAAGTCCCTCTATCTCACGTCCTTTGCTGTTGTGCTCAAACACCTCTGCATCGGATAATCCAGAGAAATGTTGCGCATCGTCATGCGAGAACCTGTCCTTGGTGCAATACGCCTCATACAAGATTCGCCATACGTGCATATAGGTTCGGAGCGTCATCTTGTCGAAGGTGGTTATCGGCATGTTTTGGACGGCCTTGACAATTGAAACAACTTCCTCGGGATTGTCAAACGTCCTGTAACTTGGACAGATACGATTCAAATCCTTGCGCCTGATTTTTCCTTTCCGCTTGTTATAAGGTAGGTTCTCTGCAACGTAATCATTGTATTCATCAGGGTTCGCACAAATGCGGTCAACCAGAGCCGTTACATATTTCTCCAACTTCCTCAACGCCTTGCTGATGTTTCCATGCCACACGTCTGGCTTTCGTTCACCACGACCACTCTCATGACTTCGCAGGTCAACGAATCGCCAATCCCTGTTGCTTAATATCATATAGTGCATCTGCTGATAACAACCTGTAATCAGCAGATACCAGTAGTTGCCATTCGCATCGGCATCTTCCTCTCTATCGCGCTTTCGAGGGGCCTTCAACTCAATCCACAATATACGCTTGTCGTCATCGCCCACGACATCTAGTCGGCTCATCGTTTTCTCAATTCGTAGCATCACTTCGAGAGAAGCATCATCCACCACAGTACCATTGAGATGGTTATGATGATCCAACCACATCACCTCTCGTAGGTCGTTGTATTTCAATATAGGTAAATTTTTCATTTGTTTTTTTGTTTTATACAATTGTATTAAAATGGTTTGTTTGGGTCATACTCTTTCATCGCTTTGAAGAACTTCTGCATGAGGGACTGGATGGAATTTGTTGCTGAAACTGCACTAATCATATCGAGATTTGCTTTTGCGGCAATCTCTGAAAGAAGGAGTGTTGCGAGCATGGAAAATCCAAGTTCGGTGAAGGCGTATGGCAGATAACGATTCTTTTCGAAATGCAATTCTTCTCTGAGTCCATCAGATAATGACAACATCTCGTCCTTGGTAAGTCGGAAGGCGAAATCGGAGGGAAAACGTTCTTTGTTTCGGCTTGCTACACGCCTCACCTCTGTTACGGACACTCCATAGATGTTTGCTACTTGTGTATCGAGCAGAACATCCTGAGAACGAAGCGAGAACTTCTGTTTGTCGAACTCTGCGAATGTTGGATTTGAGAGGTGAGTCATCACAACAGCTTGATTCGGGATTTGTGGTTTAGGTGCTTCAAGATAGTATTTCCTGTATGCTTCCTCGATAGTGCCCTCGAACATCAATTCACCTTGTTTCCAAGGGATCTCGCTCATGTCAGCTCCCCATATTTTCATTGTCATATTGCGGAAATCGAACTTGTAATAATACTCGGCGAATCCCTCCAGTGTTTCTTTCAATCCCCATCGCTTTATCAGATCTTCGATGGTGAATGTCCCCGAAGGAAGACTCCCCAAAACGCCATAAGGATAGCCATCCCAATGTTTGCTGTACTCCAATCTGTACCCTTCCTTGCGAACGATGAAGGCAATGCGTGCTCTTGTGCTCATAATGATCTGTTTTCAACTTTCAATTATACCCATCCTGCATTTCAATGTCCACTTCACCCTTGTCCATAAGTTCTGCTTCTTTGCCTAGGAAACGGAGGGTCTTGAGTTTGAAACATTCGTTAACGGGATCGTTGTCGATTCGGAGGCAGATGCCTTCGCGAGGAACTTTGTTGCCCTTTCTGAATCATCTGACTGAGGCCGCCCACGTAACCTACAATCTCGCCATAGAGTGTGTAACCCTGGGGGATGTACTTGGATATCAAGCCATAGTATTCGCCCCAGACATCGGTTTCGTAATATCCAGGGCGAACCTTTTCGTTATAGTACTTGTTTTTGACAACGGTACGAGAGGAGTACACCACATCGTATGCAGTTTTCGTGAACTGGAGCGGCTTAGGAAGGTGCGTGAAGCATCGGGCATACAATCCTCCCCAACGTGGTTGGAGCGTCCGCACATTACCAATCACGAAACTCGTTCCGTGCAACTTGACACTAATGCTCACCACATCCTCGGGTTTCAAGCGGCCGATCTCACGATTCAGTTGTTGCGTCTCGTAATGGAAAAGAAATTCGCCAGGGATTAGGCGGTCAAACTTTGGTCCGGTCTTACGCTTACCAGTTCCTGTGTGATGTGTATTCTCTTTGCGCATAGGCACATACGCTTTGACAAAGAGCTCACCGGCAACGGTATCGAAGTCTTCTCCAACAAGCTCTTCTATATTCAATTCGCTCATCTTCGGACACCATTTGATGAAGTTTTCTTTTGTGAAAAGGATGCCCATGGACAACACGCCACGGAGCTTTACCATACGTATGCGTCCATATTTATTAATGTATCCTTTCTGCTCAGGATTGGCATTCATCGTTTTGTCCTCATAGAAACTGTTGATGCTGAGAAAGTCGGCATTGACCTGACATTCGTTTGAGACATAGAACATCACGTCACCTTCATTCACCTGATCCTTACGCACCACAATGGTGCGCCCCTCCACCATCACTTGCCCCAAGAAGTCTGAACCTTCGATGGGCAGCACTTCTCCTATTCGCACGATCGTGCAGCAGTACTCCTGCTTGAAGTCCTTTGATTTTGATAATAGTTCGTTCATTTTGCTTATTTGTTGAATTTTGTATGCTTTCACTCTTATAGTATGCGAAAAACGGAAATGTTACACTTTAGACTTAAACTTTTTTGCATTTTTTGTGATAAATGTAGTGAAATTATGAATATTTTGAGTAGAAAACTTGTGTAGTATTCATAAAGTTACTATATTTGCAGTCAAAATTATATTTGACTGAATCATGAGTATCATAGAAGTAATCATAGAGTATTCAGCTGAGAATCTTTGCGCGCATATTGAGGGCATTCCTGTGACGGTAACGGGAAAAGAGCTTGCTGAGGTGGAGCAAAGGATGGTGGAGGCTGTTGCGTTGTATGTTGAATCGTGCCGTCAGACGGGAAATGAGTTTGATGAGCGATTGGCTGAGGATTACGATCTGCAGTTTCGCATTGACGTTGCCACCTTTATCAATTATTATAGCAATATTTTCACGAAGGCTGCACTCAGCCGGATAACGGGCATCAACGAGCGCCAACTGTGGCATTATGCTGCAGGGATGCATAAGCCTAGGAAAAGGCAGTTGGAGAAGATACAGAATGGGATTTATGCCCTTACGCAAGAGCTGCAATCAATTAGTTTGGTGTAGATTAAGTAAAAGCGTAAAAAACAACAAGTAACTTACTCATATATTAGTATATGGCGAAGAAAAATATTATACCTTCGGGGGAGCAGAATAATTTTATCATCTATCGTTCAAAAGATGGTAAGGTGAACGTGGCTTTGATGACACGTGATGGTAACGTTTGGCTCAACCAACAACAAATTGCCACCTTGTTTGCCACCTCAGTGCAAAACGTAGGTCAACATATAGCTAAAATCCTGAAAGAAGGAGAGTTAGATGCTTTTTCAGTTGTAAAGAATTACTTTACTACTGCCTCGGATGGAAAGCCGTATGATGTGATGTATTATTAGCAGTTAGATGGCATAGTAGGTAGCAACAAATAATCAGAATACACAAATCTACAATCATCTCCTTAAATTTTACTCAACAAAATATAGTTATGGACATTTTTTACAACATAGTTTCTGAAAGACATTATACAGAGCCGGAGGAATTGTCTTCTGGTGAGGTTATTGATTTTCCGCTTACAGAAACACTCGCAGATATTGAAGTGGAGACCTTTGAAGAGGCCATAAAGGTGCTTCGTGAACAATGTAGTAATCCTGAAGCAACAGAGGTGGCGCTATATTACTACGAGAATTGCTATGGGGAACGATGGTTCTTCGAGAATGACGAACAGAATCCGCATGAACATTCGCGTTATCGCTATAGGAAATCGGAGATAGATTTGTTCGTGGCAGATAGGAAAAGGGAGATGCAAGAACGGGCTAAGAACCACAAAAAATGGAATAAGATATCGGAGTCGAACAACTTTCATTGTCAGTTTGATGTTTCTCATGATGAATTTGACGAGGAAGAAGTTACGGGAGGCTATTCCATTGCAAATGTGTTTATTGAGGATTATGATGACGCCATGTTTTACTTGAAACAGCAGTCACAGAACCCTGATGTGAACAACATTGATATGTATGTGGCGAATGGTTGTTCTGATCGTATGATTTCGTTCTGTACTTTAGAACATCCCTATGCGGAAGTGGGATATACATTTGATGACATTGATGAGTTTGCCAGAACCGAACGGGATGCTCATAATAAACGAATGACTGATCCAAGTCCTTTTGACATGGAGATGCAGTATATTGATCTTTTTGCAGGTATCACGACTGAGCAGTTTGCTACGGGCAAGACGGTGGATGAGGTGAAGGCTGCTATCCCTCATTGTGATCAACAGGTACACGACTTGTTGCACTTGCTTTCTCATCGTATGCTTGATGCTGAACTTGCAGATGAATTTGAGAAACACTTCGAAGTCGGTTTGCCTTTCTTCTGGGATGGAGTAGTGGATAGTGCTCCGTATGAGGAGTATTGGCAAAGGGCGTGGGGTGAAAGCGGTTTTGATGAATTCGTAATGGATTTCCAGAAAAAGTATTTTGAGAAGCCATCGTTGTCGAGGGAAGCTCTTGACCTTCTTTGCTTTCATAACCAGATAGCTTACCTGTATTACTTCTATGGCATATACTTCCATGGGTTGAAGTATTATGTTGCATAGTAAATATAACTAAGAATCTAAGTTTATGACGACAAACAACTTACACGAGGCGTTGCTGCCTTACAGTGACATGCTGGCAGATATCAGTTTTATTTCTGATGGTGAACATGTGAAAAGACACACTGGACACTTCATAGGGCAGATAGGCTATGGTGTGAACCGATCCATAGACATTGAATATCCTATGGATGCCGACAGTCGCGAGTGTAATTGCGGAGGTATGGGAACACCTATCGTAGAAGTCACTATTTCACCTGTGACGGACAAGGATGTAGAGGAATGGAAAGTTGAAGCTCATCGCCATGTTAAGGTTTGCAGGGAGTGCGATAAATGGGAATGGGCTCATATCGACCATACTGAATATAACGAAGGCGATTATGAGTACGAGAGGGCAATGCGCTATATCGATGACATGTGCGATAGCAGAGATCGTAGCATTGATAATATTGTCCGTTATGATGGTGAAATTGTTACGATAAAAGTGGAAGGGTAATAGCACAAAACGATTGACATACTCCTTTGGGCGTATTTATTCAGTAATATGGCTACTATCTCAGTAACCATCGGTTCAATTTGTTATAGAAAGTATGGGCTGCGAATTGTCCATATTCTACTTCTCTTTCATGCAGCATAATGCCGGTGAGGTTGTAATGATACTTTCGGAGAGCGGTGATTTTGGGTTCTTGCTTCAGTTGCTGGAGAGTGGTGTTATAATAATTAATGAGGGTTGGGTATAGAGAGCAGAAATCTTCATCTATGTGTGCAGCCATTGACTTGTGCTCATCGTTCAGACGAAGTTGTTTGCCTGATTCCTGGCGATTGCGGAATTGCAGTATATTCTTCTTCATGCGATGGGCTGTCACACGATAATGAACATGCGACATACCCAATGCCTCTGCCATTTCCTTTTCGGGGAGTGCATGGTCTTTGTTCAGCAATGTGAGCAAAGAACGAAGGAAGATGAAGCGTCCACGAGGAAGGAATACCTGATGGGAGTAGGCTATTAGCTGTGCCGTTCTGTTGATTAATTGCTCCTTCTTGTTGAAGGTATCTTCTTGGGATGGCAGGTGATGCTCATTCAACGAGCAAAGTTCCACTTCTGCATTGCTGCGATTAGTCAGATAGTTACGGAACGTGCTCACCAGCCATCCTTCAAAAGCAGCCTTGTTTACAATAGAGCGCAAGGCGTGATAAACTTCTCGGGGCTTTCCGCTTCCTTCCCGGAGATAAAGGAAGAAATCGTCAACAACATCCTCAAATTCATCGAAGAACAAGTGCTCGTGAACACGATACTTTTCTTGTAGTCGTTCGCATATACGATTCTTCAATACATAATACATTGCTTCATCACTCTGCTCGGTGCCTTGCAGAATGATGTCAAGCAATTGTGGGGAGGACATGTTATCGAAATTGTTCACAATGCGGAATTGCTCTTTGGGTGGGAAATGATTTCTGTTTACTCTGCAACTTGTTTCCGGAGCTTTGGTACGTCTTTGTAGAGTTCTGACAAGGCTTCGAAGGCTAGGCGTTGGGGGGCGGTGATTTTGATTGTGCCGTGGCCTACTTCCTGATACCATCTGCGGAGGGAGCATTCGTATTCGTCGCTGCCAGAGAATGGGTAGTGATGGTTGGTGTCAACGAATGTGCAGAACTGCTGGAGGGCATCTTCGAATGATGTGCATAGCAGTGTGTGTACCTCATTGCCATTGATGTCATACTCCTTGCGTTGTGGTATGGTGACCGTCTGACAGTCGGCTGAGACGGTTACCTTGTAAGCCTCTGTTATTATCTCTGCAAAGCGTTTTACGACCTTTTCGCGACTTGGTGTTGAGAGGGAAACGTATTGCGACATTGGCACAACTGCTTCTTGGTAGAAATTGTAGTAGCAGTCCTTGTTCACATGGTCGCAAGCGGCACGCCACTTCATGCATTCCAGTATGTCAAGGTCAATCTTGTATTCTACACCTTGGATAGTGACATAGTCGCGAGGTGCTTTGGACTTCTTCTTTGGAGTAGGCATTTCTGATGGGAAACTGTCAACGGAGACAACTTCAACAGAGCTCCATGCTTCTGATTCGTCTGTAGAAAGTCCTTTGTGCTCTCGTATTGCTTTCACGAAGGTCGTGCCAAACTGCTCGCGCTTGTGTGTACCGATACCCGATATGTTGCCGATGGCAGTAATGGTTTCTGGCTTTGCCGTAGCGAGCTCATGCAATGTGCGGTCGCTGAAGACAATGTATGGAGGAACACCCTTTTCTGACGCAATCTCGATGCGCAACTGGCGGAGTTTCTCGAACAGCACCATATCCTCAGGACCATTGTTGGCGATAGTGTCTGCCATAGCCATCTCGCGCATCTTCTGCTTGCGAGCCTTTACGGAGAAATCCTCTCGCTGTATGACAGCCAGTTCAGCCTTCTTCCGCCCATACAGCACATCCTTTCCCTGAGGTGTAATCTTAAGGTGGGAATTGTCCTTGTAGTCAATCTCAATGTAGCCAAGGTGGAGCATCTGTAGCATATAGTCATGCCAGTCGCGTGAGGAGATGTCGTGTCCCACGCCAAAGGTCTTCAGCTTGTAGTAGTCTTTCTCTACAACATCAAGTGTCTTCATGCCTCGAAGAATGTCTATGGTAAGGCGGAAACCAGCCGACTCATTGGTTCTGCTGATAGCCGAGAGAGCCTTCTGCACGATGATGGAACCATCGAATCGCTGTGGCGGATTCTTACACACGTCACAGTTGCAGCAGTCATGATCCATCTCCTCGCCGAAATAGTTCAGCAGTATGCGACGTCTGCACACCTGGCTCTCAGCATATTCCTGCATACGGTCGAGTTTCTCGTTGTTTATGTCTCGCTGTCCGCTCTCGTCAGCAAAGTTACGAAGAGTGATGATGTCGCCCACGTTATAGAAGAGGACCGTTTCGCAAGGAAGACCGTCACGACCACCACGACCAATCTCCTGGTAGTAGCTCTCCATGGACTTCGGCAGGTTGTAGTGCACCACAAAGCGCACATTGCTCTTGTCTATGCCCATGCCGAAGGCTATAGTGGCGCATACCACCTGCACACGATCATTGATGAAATCTTCCTGCACCTGATTCCTGTCCTGGGGCATCATGCCAGCATGATAAGCGCGAGCGTTGATGCCCTTTGTGCGAAGGTCTTCGGCAACTTTTTCCGTTGTCTTGCGTGAAAGACAATATATGATACCACTCTCGTTAGGATGACGAGCAATCAATGAAAGGATGAACCTCAGCTTATCCTTTGCGGCATAGCCTCTTTTGACATCAAGCGAAAGATTTGGACGGTCGAAACTGCTGATGAACACCTTTGCTTCTCCGCAGGCTTCTTTGCGAAGGCGCATCTGCTCAATGATGTCGTTCTTTGTAATCTTGTCCGCAGTAGCCGTAAATGCAGCTAAAGGAACGTCTGGAAACTCATCGCGCAACTGTCCGAGCTGGGTATATTCCGGACGGAAATCATGTCCCCATTGCGAGATGCAATGGGCTTCGTCTATGGCGAAAAGGCTCACCTTTATTTGCTTCAGCAGATAGTCCTTCTCCATCAGGAGCTTCTCTGGGGAGATGTACAGCAGTTTTATCTTGCCTTGGAGAACCTGTTCGCGCATATCGCGATTCTCAGCTTCCGAGTAATTGCTATTCAATGCCGCAGCGGCAATTCCATTGGCACGCAGAGCCTCTACCTGATCTTTCATCAGCGAAATGAGAGGCGAAACAACAATTGCCGTTCCCTCCATCATAAGAGCAGGAATCTGGAAACAAATACTCTTGCCACCGCCTGTTGGCATCAGCACCAGACAGTCTTTCTTCTGAAGAATATGTGTGATAATCTCCTGCTGCAAAGGGCGGAACGAGTCGTAACCGAAATATGATTTAAGATAGGTGTGCATGGGATTTGTGATTTTTGATGTATGATGTATGATGTATGATGTATGATTTGGGGCTTAATGTTTTACTCCATATTCCATTTCTGGTTCTGCCGCAATAGCGTAATCGTCGTCTTCGGACAATGTATATGCAACAGGTTTATGCTGCTGAAATGGGGCAACGCGTGACACTCTCTGACGATCTGCCAGCGGATTAGCTTCTACATTATTAATAATAAAGGCATCGAGCATGTCCATTCGTCCCAATGCTCTGAGCACTTGTATGATGCTCTGCATGGAGGTGTTATGCCCCGTCTCCATCTGGCTGATAGAGAACATTGACAGTCCTGACTTTTCTGCCAATTCCTTCTGCTTGATGTTCTGCTCCAAGCGGATTTCCTTAAGTTTCCCGCCTATTCTCTGCAGTAGTTCCACATCGGTTATTTCATCGTAATTCATAGGACTTAATATTTGTTTTATCTAAAATTACGCTGCAAAATTATATATTTATTTTAGATATACCAAATATTAGCGCAACTTTTTTACTTTTGGCTGTAAAAAAGATGATAAAACAAAGAAATTACCGCCGCAGATGCTTGTGAAATGATCATTGGCATCTGCGGCGGTAGGTGTTTGTAGAGATCTACATCCTTTACCACGGAGTTGTTCACGGTAGCGGAGGAACTGCAAGAATACACACTTTGCAAATCCATTTTTCCATAATGATTCCTTTCTTTAGATGATTGTTACTGAGGTTTATAGGGCAACAGACTGTTGCTAAGCAATGGCAAAGGTAAGGAGAATGGAGGAAGAATAAGGACACATAACGGACAGTTTTTCTTAAGAATAATGTGAGTTTTCCTAATATTTACCGCCTTGTCAGAGCATTTCCCCATTTATATTTTGCAGAATGAAGAAAAAGTTGTAATTTTGCAAACCAAAACAATCTTAATTATGTCTGAAAGGAAAATGATATACCTCTGTCTGGCTCACATGAGTGAGGACGGAATGGAGCAGAAATATGTGAAGGAAGCTTTCGATACGAACTGGGTGGTGCCATTGGGACCGAACGTAAACGGATTCGAGAAGGATCTGGAGGAATTCGTGGGCGAAGGAAAGCGCGTTGTTGCGCTGTCGGCAGGTACGGCAGCCGTTCATCTGGCTCTCCTGAACTGCGGTGTAAAGCCAGGCGACGAAGTTCTTGTGCAGTCGTTCACGTTTTGTGCTTCAAGTCATCCGATAACTTACCTCGGTGCAACGCCTGTGTTCGTGGATTCCGAAAAGGACACATGGAACATGGATCCAGAACTTCTGGAGAAGGCCATCATCGATCGCAAGGAGAAGACGGGCAAACTGCCAAAGGCTATCGTGCCAGTAGCTCTGTATGGTATGCCTTACGACTGCGAGAAGATTATGGCGATTGCCGACAAGTATGGCATTCCCGTGGTGGAGGACGCCGCAGAGGGTATGGGCAGCCGTTTCGACGGCAAGGTGCTTGGTACTTTCGGCAAGTTCGGTGTGCTGAGCTTCAACGGCAACAAGATGATTACGACCTCGGGCGGCGGCGCTCTGATTTGCCGCAATGCCGAGGATGCCAATACTATCATGTGGTATGCCACCCAGGCTCGTGACGCCTATCCTTACTACCAGCATACCGCCATCGGTTACAATTACCGTATGAGCAACGTCTGCGCTGGCATCGGTCGCGGCCAGATGACCGTTCTGGAGCAGCACATTGCGCATCACAAGCGTGTACAGGCTCTGTATGAGGAGCTCCTGAAGGATGTGCCCGGAGTGCATATTCACAAGCAGCCTGCGGATCCTCGCTATGACGCGAATTTCTGGCTTTGCGCTGCCACAATCGATGCTGACGTTCATGTCGCCGGTCAGGAGAATGCCTACAAGGAGGTTATCAAGACTGCAGTAGGCGGTGCGGCCGGTGTGATCAAAGCCGTGGATTCTGCCACTACCGACTGTCAGCCCAACGAGAATGTCGAGGCCTTGCGCGTGTTCATGCTCTCCAGGAAAGTGGAGTGCCGTCCCGTGTGGAAGCCCATGCACAAGCAGCCTGTCTATGAGGGTGCGGCGGTCTACACCAACGGCGTGGAGGAGTCTCTCTTCAAGGTAGGCTTCTGCCTGCCTGCCGGCCCGTATGTGACCGACGATGATGTGAAATACATCGTGGACTGCATCAAAGAGGCAATCGCACAGTAATTTTCCATCAGCGGCCGCAAAAGAGCTTGATGGAAACATTCAACAACATACTTTCTGCAATTTC
>JAZRYU010000020.1:0-20681 GCA_045600885.1 Prevotella sp. | reverse complement strand
CTCCATGACAGCAAGAGCGCAGGAAAGAATCATTAATCCTGAGGTCACCTACGCCGGCGACCCGAAGGCTTACACGCTTGCAGGTATTGCCGTGAGCGGTGTAGAGGGTTATGAGGACTACATGCTCCAGGGCATCTCCGGACTCGTCTTAGGCGAGCGCATAGAGATTCCGGGACAGCGCATCACGGAAGCTACCAAGCGCTACTGGAGACACGGACTCTTCTCTAACGTCAGCATTGCCGTTGACTCTCTCGTCGGCGACAACGCCTACCTCCACATCCACCTCGCTTTGCGCCCGCGCGTGAGCGTCATTAACTATAATGGCCTCAAGAAGTCGGAGCGTGAGGACATGGAGCAGAAGCTCGGTCTGCTGAAGGGTGCGCAGATCACGCCTAACATGATCAACCGCGCGAAGATCCTTGCCAAGAAATACTTCGACGACAAGGGATATAACAACGCTGACATCGAGATCATGCAGCGCGAAGACCTCTCGAACAAGAACCAGGTGATACTCGACATCAACATCGACAAGCACGAGAAGATGAAGGTGCGCGAGATTATCCTTGAGGGTACGGAACAGATTTCCACCAAGAAGCTCAAGGGTAACCTCTTCTCCAACGGCGGATTCAAGAACCTCCACGAGGCAGGAAAGCTCGTGAACTTCTTCAAGAAGAAGAAATACACCCCAGAACGCTTCAAGGAGGACAAGCAGAACATCATAGCCAAGTATAACGAGCAGGGCTACCGCGACGCAGAGATCGTGGAAGACAGCGTATGGAACGTCGATGACAAGCACGTCAGCATCTACCTCAAGGTGAACGAGGGAAAGAAATACTACATCCGCGACATCACGTGGGTGGGAAACACCGTATATAAGGCTGACCAGCTTGCCCGACTGCTCACGATGAAGAAGGGCGACGTTTATAACCAGAAGCTCCTCGAGAAGCGTCTCTCACAGGACGACGATGCCGTGGGCAACCTCTACTGGAACAACGGTTATCTCTTCTACAACCTCCAGCCAACGGAGATAAACATCGACGGCGACTCCATCGACCTCGAGATGCGTATCACAGAAGGTCAGCAGGCTCATATCTCGCATGTTCGCATCTCTGGTAACGACCGCCTCTACGAGAATGTAGTGCGCCGTGAGCTCCGTACAAAGCCTGGCGACCTCTTCTCTAAGGAAGCCCTGCAGCGTTCGGCTCGTGAAATGGCTTCCATGGGACACTTCGACCCTGAGAAGGTGAACCCGGACATCAAGCCTAACCCAGAGGACGGTACGGTGGATATCAACTGGGAACTGGAGCAGAAGTCTAACGACCAGATTGAGTTCTCGCTCGGTTGGGGACAGACGGGCGACATCGGAAAGATCGGTCTGAAGCTCAACAACTTCTCCATGGCAAACCTCTTCCGCAAGAACGCTGAGCACCGCGGCATCATGCCTATCGGCGACGGCGAGACCCTCGCCATCGGTGCCAACACGAACGGTACGTACTACCAATCGTACAACGCATCTTACTCTACCTCATGGTTCGGCGGAAAGCGACCAATACAGTTCTCCGTAGGTGCTTACTTCTCTAAGCAGACCGACGTGTCAAGTTCTTACTACAACTCAGCCTACATGAGCAACTACTACAACTACATGTACGGCTACGGAAACTCTTACAACTACGGCTACGAGAACTACTACGACCCAGACAAGTATGTGTCTATCTTCGGTGCAAGCCTCGGTTGGGGTAAGCGTCTGCGCTGGCCTGACGACTACTTCCAGCTCTCTGCTGAGGTGGCATTCCAGCGCTACATGCTGAAGAACTGGAGCTACTTCCTCGTTCAGAACGGTAACTGTAACAACATCAACCTCGGTATCACGCTCTCTCGTGTATCTACCGACAACCAGCTCTTCCCACGTCGCGGTTCTGAGTTCATGGCTTCAGTACACATCACTCCGCCATGGTCCGCATGGCTAAAGAAGGACTACGAGCACCTCGCTACAAACCGTCTCTCAGACACTTACCAGCAGGAACAGCAGGAGAAATACCGCTGGATTGAATACCATAAGTGGAAGTTCAAGAGCAAGACCTACACCGCCCTCACTGGTGGCACAAAGTGTCTTGTCCTCATGACCCGCTTCGAGTTCGGTCTGCTCGGATCATACAACAAGCACCTGAAGTCTCCGTTCGAGACATTCTACGTCGGTGGTGACGGCATGAGCGGCTATTCTTACGGCTACGCAGAAGAGACCATCGGTCTGCGCGGTTACGAGAACGGTTCGCTCACACCATCAAGCTACGGCTACACAGGCTACGCCTACGACCGCATGACCGTAGAGCTCCGCTATCCGTTCCTCCTTGGCAATACGACCATCTACGGTCTTGCCTTCGCAGAAGCCGGAAACGCATGGAACGACACGAAGAGCTTCAACCCTCTCGACATGCGCCGCTCAGCAGGTGCCGGTATCCGTATCTATCTGCCAATGGTCGGACTCATGGGTATCGACTGGGGCTACGGCTTCGACAAGGTTCCTTTCGGCGAGAAGCGCAGCGGTGCCCAGTTCCACTTCATCCTCGGACAGGAGTTCTAATGGCACAATAAGAGGAATTAGGCATTTATCCCGTGATATGATTTATTATCAAGAATTAGCGAATTAGATTTGACTCACTAATTCTTGATAATTATAATACTATTTCTGAACGATAACTTATGATATTCAAGGCATATACGGATTTACGTCAGGAACTAAAAAAGAACCATGCTTTTGGAGTCATCGGAGCGGAAGCATCTACTCGTTTCAAAAATGCATTGTCTTCGCTTTTACCTAAACTTGACACAGGCGTTTCTGAAGATGACGAGAAGACATACGTAAGAGACTTCCTGAATGATGCCTATTATAGTAGCAACAATGCTATTCGCACTGGCGCACACCATAATATTGACTGCCAGATACATGTCAATAATGATGGCAATTCTCCTATCGGCGTGATAATTGAGAATAAATACAGCAAAGCGAAAGGCAACGAGATGGTGACTGACGGCGATCTGATGCATAAGGCTTTCTACGAAACCATTCTTTACTATATGCGCGAGCGTGAGGCTAAAAACAACAGTTTAAGGCGCATCGTGATTACAAATATGGAAGAGTGGTTCATTTTTGATGCTCTTGACTACAATCGTATTTTCTACAAATCGTCTCATCTGAAGAAAATATACCGTGACTATGCAGCCAAAAGAGTGTCAGATGCCAGCACAGCAGCTTTCTACGCTGAATGCGAAGAGTTTGTAAAGAAGTCTAACATCACACTGCGTTACGCCCACTTCAACTTTCGTGATTTGGCCTATACAAAGGACGGAAAAGTTAGAGAACACATAGCCGATTTGTATTATCTACTTTCGCCTTACTACCTACTCAAAGAGGATAATGATACTAAGACCGTAAAGATGAACTCAGCTTTCTACAATGAGTTGCTTTACATAATGGGACTTGGTGAAGTTGTAGAAGGAAATTCAAAGACTAAATACATAAGAAGACTTGCAGAGAAAAAGCGCAAGGAAGGATCATTGGTAGAGAATGTCATATCGTTCATAAAGTCACACGGCATGGTTTCTAAACTCACCAAGTTCTATGGTGACAAAAGTGAGGATGATATGATTTTCAGTACGGCACTAAACCTTTCCATCACCTGGGTAAACCGTATATTATTCCTTAAGCTCCTTGAGGGACAGCTGCTTTATTTTCATAAGAATGACAAGAAGTACAAATTCTTCAATACTGACCGTAACATTGCCGATAACGAAATAACCTACGACGACATTGACGATTTATTCTTCTATGTGCTGAATGTACCAGAAGATAAACGAGAAAAGATATTTGGCAAGAAATTCTCTATGGTTCCGTATCTGAACAGTTCACTCTTTGAACCGACTGATATGGAAAAGGAAATCATGTTTGTTGGTAACTTGAACCAGAACTTCCCATTGCCATTATACCCCTCTTCAATTCTGAGCAATGATATTCCTCAAGGAGTAGAATACAATTCCCTCCAGTATCTGCTCCATTTCCTTGATAAATTTGATTTTGGATCAGGCGACAAGAGAACAAAGAATCCAGATACCCTTATTTCTGCCTCTGTGTTAGGATATATCTTTGAAAAGATCAATGGTTATCAAGACGGATCTTTCTATACACCAGAGGACATTACTCAGTACATGTGTGACAACACCATTGAAAAAGCCGTTATTGCCCGTTTCAAAGAGCACGAACATTTCTCTGGATGTGACACTATCACAGATATTTATAACAAGATAGATAACGATGATGAGGCAAACAAGATTTTCTATTCGGTAAAGATTTGTGATCCTGCTGTAGGTAGCGGTCATTTCCTTGTTGCAGCCTTAAACAAAATGCTGGCTTTACGTCGTGACCTTGGATTGTTGAAGGATGAGGACGGAAAACTCATCACCAAGAGTGTCAATATAGACGTAATGACAGATGATCTAAGAATTGTAAACTGTGACGATGGCAGCCCCTTCCAGTATGTAGAAGGCAACATAGCAAGCCAAAAGATTCAAAAGACCCTTTTCCTTGAGAAGAAAAGAATTATTGAGAACTGCCTTTTCGGTGTAGATATTAACCCAAACGCAGCCAACATCTGCCGTCTGAGACTCTGGATAGAGCTTCTGAAGTGTGCCTATTACAAAGAAAACGGAAAGCTTCAGACCCTTCCAAATATAGACATAAACATAAAATGTGGCGATTCTCTCATCCAGAAGTATCCTGTAAAATTAGGTAGGAGTGTACTTAAGGATTTCAATGCAGACAGCAAATTGGGGAAACTTGTAAATCAGTACTCAGATAAGGTAAAGGAGTACAAGGAGACAAGTGACAAGGCTGTAAAGGCTCTTCTGAAAAAAGATATCAATCAAATTAAGTCAATCATAAGCGAGAATGCTCAATTGGACTTGTTTGAGGGTAAGACTGGCGATGGCATCTATCATAATTCCTTGGAGTGGATGCTTGAGTTCCCTGAAGTTTGGAATGACGACAAAGAGTTCATGGGTTTTGATGTCGTAATCGGAAATCCACCTTATATCTTCAATCGTAATCTTGATGAAAGAGTACGTGAAATATACTCACGCCGCATAGGCAAAACTGACTCATACGTATATTTTATGTATTTGGGACTAACGATTACCAAAGTTGGCGGAATATTATCCTTTATCACACCCAATACGTATTTTACCCTGTCCTCACACACAGAAGTGCGTAAGGAATTGCTGAAATACGGCAATTTAGACATTACCTATACGGGAGATTGCTTTGACAATGCGTATGTAGAAACAATGATATTCCAGTTGAAGAATCAGGCTGATGAGACAGGAACTTTCTCTTATTATGATAGTTTGGAGACAACGTCATGCTACGAATGTGACAAACAATTGTTCAAGGAGAACATCATGTGCAGATTCTTCGTTCCGAATGAGCAAAATGTTGCGATCAGTTCTGTAATACAATCGGGCATTTCCCATCTTTACGAGAAATACAAACGTCTTATAACCCGAGACTCAAGTATCCCGAGCGATGTTCGTAGGGAAAACATCCGTTTGTATAGTGAAGTACTAACGGAAGGCTCGTTGACGCTTTTAGGCCTAATCTCAGATGGTGATCAAGGTTTGGTTACAGGAAACAATAGTAAGTATCTTGGAACTATATGTGATGATTCGACTCATGCCAATGAAATAGACAAAAACTTCCTGGAGATACTGAACAGAGAAGGACATTTGAGCATATCTCTTGAAGAGTTTCAGACAAATAAGCAACTTTACTATAACAAGGCTGAAGAACTGAAGGCGCAGAAAAAGAAACCTGCCATGTTCGGAAAATTCTTCCTATACAAGACTGTAACATCTGTTGAGATTCACAAATACGAGGAGCTTGATTCTGCATCTCAGAAGCATGGAGCAGATGGCGACTGTTGGGTAGTTTACAATAGAGGAAATTCTGACGGATTACGTTGGAATGTACCAGCAGCAGAGGTAATAAACTGGCGCAAGGAGTATGTACATGAGTTAAAGACAAGTACTAACACAAACTCCAGATGGCAGGGCGAATCGTATTACCCAACAACCGGCTTCGGATGGGTTGACTATTTCACAGATCGACTGAAAGCATTCGGTGTGACGAAAGGTCCATACTCAAAGAATGTCATCAAGATGCACAGTTTCTGTCCATTGGTTAGCGATAAGTACATTCTAGCCATACTCAATTCAGAGTTCATGGCTTACTATGTAAAGAATATGATAACCATCACTCATACTTTGCAGATTAACGATGGTCGCTTAATTCCTATCATTGTACCTACATCGCAACAACATTCAGAGATTGTTTCTTTAGTCGATAGAATTCTTGAAGGTGACAGCGAAGAAGAATGTATGAAAGAAATAAACAATAAAGTTGAAGCATTGTATAGTCAGGTTAAGATGTAAAAACAAAGACTGGCGCATTGCCGAATGTCAACAAAAGATAAAGTAACATATACTGATTATCCCCCGAACGTAGGGCGAGGATTTCCGAGCCGCGATTAAGGTTTTATTCGCGCAAAACGGCTCGAAATCCTCGCCCTACTTTTTGTCTGCACACCGTTTTTGCAAAAAACCTGCGAAGAAAATGCAAGAAACCTGCGAAGGGTATTGCACACAATAATATATATTACTACCTTTGCACCGTCAAACAACAACACACAACTATTTCAACCCAGGCTCCAAGCCCTGCACGAGCCCGCTCCCACAAAAGAGCGCTAACAGAGGGCACACACAACAATGATCAGATATGAGAAGTATCAGTCAAAGAGCACGCTTGAGGGCGTAGCAGGTAAGTGGTTCATCCGCATCAAGGCAGACGAGACTCTTGATCTCGAGGCAATGGCAAAGCACATGGCAGAGCACAACTGCGGTTTCTCAGAGGCGCAGATCTTCGGAGTGCTCAAGGCACTCATCGCCTGCATCAAGGAGCAGCTCCTCGCAGGCAAGAAGGTGAAGCTTGACGACCTCGCCATCTTCTACCTCAGCTGCCACTGCAAGGGTCAGGAGAAGCCTGAGGATGCCACTCCAGACAAGATCCGCTCTCTCCAGCTCAAGAGCCTCGCTACCGGTCGCCTCTCTAACAACCAGATCGCACAGGCCGTGAAGTTCAAGGAGATGGATCAGTATTCGGTATAAAAGGAAAGTCCCATGTCAGATATTGACATGGGACTTTTTTATTAATCACATACGCTTTTTCTGCTCCTCTGCCAGCCATTCTGCCGGATTCTTGCCAACGAACTTACGGAAATTGCGATAGAACGACTGTTCGCTTGAGAAGCCAGCCATGTCTGCCACTATCCACATCTTCATCGGTTCTGGCTTAAGCATGAGCTCCTTAGCATATTCTATGCGGTGACGATTGATATACTCAAGGAACGTACAGCCATACTTGCTGTTTATAAAGTTAGACACATACGTACGGCATGCTCCCACCTCGTATGCCATTTCGCTAATCTTCAGATTCTTCCTCAGATAAATACGCTGCTCCGTCATCAGCTTCTCTATCCTCAGTTCCAGTTCGTCCTTCTTCTCTACCGCCTCTATCAGAGGCAGAGATTCCACTTCATCAATCGAATCATCATAAAACTGATTCACCGAAAATGTTCGGACGAAACCTATATAGCTCAAAGCATAAAGCATGATGGCAAAAGGGAGCAAAGCAAGTACTAACCATTCGTTCGTCGTAAAAAAATGTTTGCCTATAGCATTCGCTATCGTACTCAGGATAGATGTTATCACGAAAGCCACGAGGAGCATCTTCACATCCCTCGTGTCCCTGCCTTCTATATCAGCATACACATTTGCCAACTCACGGTCGAAAGTCTTCAGGTTTTTGAAACCTAAATAGCATACCAAACATATCTGCAAAGCATTCAGAATCTTTCGGGCGAAATCTGTTTCAGCACCTGGGAACAGATAGTTAGCTAATGCCACAACGACTCCAGGAAGCAGACACAAGACAATCATCTTCCAGCCAAGTGGTCTTGCCGTCAGTTCGCGTATGTAGATATAATAAAGAGGATAGACCGACAGTGAACACAAAGCCCAAAGGCTCTCTGCTCCAACAGAAAGACCGCCGTTCAGGTACATAGCATGGCAGAGATAGAGAACCGTGCACGTAGCCAGAAACCACGTGAGCACCCGTTTTGGAGAATCGTTCTTCCGATACTGCACGGCGAAAGCGATAAACCAAAACAGACATACAACAAACGGAATGATACTTAAAAACAGTCTAAGCATAGTCGGTGCATGGCATTTTCGAATATGAGTGCAAAGGTAATACCTTTTCTTCGGTTTGGCAACAAATATCCGACCTTTTATTGCAAAATTTCTCTGAATATGATACATTTGTACGTTTTGAGAGGCATTTTGTACCCATTACAAACTCTCTAATCACCACTTTACCTATCTTTGCATAAAATTCTTATTGTAAAAACTCTATAAACGAAACATCAAACCAAAGAAAACCTTTTATTATGAAGAAACTCTTTTATCTGCTTTTCACGTTGCTTTCAGCAGTATCATTCGTCTCATGCGGAAGCGATGATGACGCCCCAACCGCATCAGGCGAGGTTACTGGCTCTGGCATCACCCTCACCATCTCCAAAAGTTCTTTGCAATATGATGCCGAAGGAGGAACACAGATCATCAATATCACTTCAAACGCCCTGTATGCAGGAGCAGAGAGTTTTGTGGAATGGATACATTTCAAGATGAACGGCACACAGTTGCAGGTTATTGTTGATCCAAACACCAGCACACAAGAACGTTCAAGCAAGATACAGGTTTCTGTTGGCGCAACAACAGACTTCCGAGAGAAAAACCAGAAACAGAACTACGTCTATGCTACCGTGACCCAGAAGGGCGCAAGCAGCAGCGGCTCTTCAAGCATCAAGGGTCCGAAATGGGTGCTTGTAAGTGTTGAAGCTCCAAACTTCACAGCGAATGACGTTGCAAATCATAATGCCACCGCATACAACCAGATGTATCATGTTGATTCCGTGAAAGTAGAAGCAAGCAAGACCAAGTGTAGCGGTTTCTACTCCGAGACGGTCATCGCTAAAGGCGACCCATGGGATGGAGGTTCTTACCTGTTCCGCTACGAAATCTCCCAGATACCTCAGGAACTTGCAGGAGGCGGTACAATAACTCTCTACGACAAACTGTCTTTGCCAATACATAAAGGTGGAAAAAACAATAATAACGACTCTGCGCAATGGAAATTCTACCACTGCTTCTGCTGGGTTGATTGCAGAATCAATGACAACAAGATTCGTTCTAAGGAAGCAGACTGGTATAAGTTCAACGATTACAATGTGCCTATTGTATGTATGAACGACAATCAGCCTGACCTCTATGCAGCTGAAGGTTACATCTATGGTGATGTACCAAAAGGTAACAGGGCAGGCGAAAAGATAAAGTTGACCATAGGTGTTCCTTTAGGTTGTTTGATAAACAACAAAGAAATGCTTGCAACCTACACTTACGAGTGGAGAGAATAAGCCGCACTGACTCTTATACATTATTATAAAGAGAACACATGTAGGGCGAGGATTTCCGAGCCGCGATTAAGGATTTAATTGCGCAAAACGGCTCGGAAATCCTCGCCCTACATATTTTTATTCGCTGAGGCGGATTGGGCGCTTAGGCTGCGTCCTTTCTATGGCTGCGTCAAAGGAAAACTGCCACACAGATTCTTTGACTTTTTGCGTGAAGAAAAAATTTTTCAAAGATTTTGCCTTAAAGATTTTGCTGTATGAAAAATATTTTCTAATTTTGCACCCGAAAGATTTTAAAACACAAACTACCGAATATGCTTTACAAAAAAACATCAATCGAAGAAAAAGATCCAGAGCAGAAAATACCTACCATGACGAAGGATAAACTCGGATGGATGGTGATGTACCTGATCAGCAAGCCTCACGGCGCAACGCTTGAAGAGATACAGGAACAATGGAAGAAGAACCTACCACTGGAGAAGCAGTATAAGGAGCTGCAGTACCGTACGTTCTACAACTGGTGCGCACAGCTGGAGGAGGGTGGAAAGTTCTGGGTGAGACACGACAAGGACACCGCAAAATACTTCCTTGAGCCTATTCCGCAAACCAGCGACGATGAGGGCGAGCTGCCTATCATCAACTACTCTCTCGTTGACTACGAGAAGATTCACCGCGCCATGAACAACCGCATCCTTCAGCAACGCGTGGTCAACGAGCCGGACTTCCAGGCGGAGGAGATGCTCGACGTAATAACCACAGCCATGCGCCAGAACAAGGTGCTCCACATCTGCTACGAGAAGTTCGGCAGCGACGGCTACGAGATGGACGTTCATCCCTACGCCTTGCGCAACTGTCAGCGTCGCTGGTATCTGCTTGCCTACAGTCCCGAGCGTCAGGGTCTTCGCACCTATGCCATAGACCGTATGCCTTGCTGCACGATACTGAAGGAGAAATTCAAGATGCCGAAAGACTTCGACGCAACGGAATACTACAACGAGTGTATCGGCGTGTTCAAGGGCATCAAGGACGAAGAGAAGGAGCCTACGTATATCCGCCTGAAGGTGTCGAACAGGATGAGCGAATATCTGCAGACTCTCCCACTCCACCACTCGCAGCACCTCGTTGAGGAACGCGAAGACTGCAACATCTTCCGCTACTACCTGCTGCCGACGGACGAACTGGCATCACGAATACTCGCCATGGGCGACGAGGTGGAAGTGATTCAGCCGCAGATGCTCAGAGACAAAATAAAGCAGAAGATCCAGAACATGATGGGACTATACAACAATGAATGAAACATCTAACAATAAAACAATTAACATTTTAACCGCACTATGGAAACAGACAACACATACAGCCTTGACGCTTATATCCTGGACGGAGACCTGAAGGAGTTTGTGGAGAAGGGTCTCACGCAATGCCATAACCCGAAGGAATGGGCATGGCTACTGATATACAACCTCTATCTGCCGGAGGTGCTGCCATGGCAGGTGATCAACTCGCGCAACTTCATATACGCTACGGCTATATATTGTGTAAACCTGAAGAAGCCGAACTACGAGAACCTGCGCAAGGCTCTGAACAGACAGTATAAGGGGCTCGTTCGCAAATAATATATCGTTTCCTAAACTTTTTTATAAAAAGTTTCCCAGAACTTTCCCAGAACTTTCCCAGAACTTTCCTGCCTATTGCGGGAAAGTTTTTTTATTGCTACCTTTGCAGCGTCAAAAGACACACAACAACAATCAACCAATCAATTACCAACAACAATCATAAATCATAAATCATAAATCATAAATCATACATCAAAAATCAACAATCAACAATCATGAACATGACAGCAACAATCTACCGCATCAAGTTCCACATTGACAAGGCTCTTGAGGAACTTCAGTCGCTCAACTACATCGACGAGAACCGCCACAAGAAGCAGGTAGAGAACTTTGGGGACCGCCGCCGCGAGATCTGGAAGGAGATCGCTTGTCCTTCCAACAAACACTGGCAGCCTCGCCCAGACAGCACTCCGATGAAGCACGTCGGCGGTCCGAAGAACGGCATGCCTATCGTCCCTGACGAGGAGGAGTTTGAACTGCCGGCATTCCTTTGCTTTGCTAAACGCGCATAACTTCTCGTGGAGAAATAATCTCATAGAGAAAGCGATAATTAATTTTAACTCTTGGGGAAAGTGATAATTAATTAACTCTTGGGGAAAGTGTGGAATATGTAGAAATTTATTTTTTCCCTACAACACAAATAAAACTTCCACACTTTCCACACTTTCCACAAGAGGCAAAAAAAAATAAACTTTCCACAAGAGGCAAAAAAAATCAACTTTCCACAAGAGTCATTCTTCAACAAACTAACAAGCATTATGGACATCAAGCTAACACAACACTTCAAGCTGTCGGAATTCACCTGTTCTCCGACGGCAACAGCCCAACACATTGACAACACTCCCACGCTGACAATCGTCGCCAACCTGCAACTCCTCTGCGAGAAGATTCTGGAGCCGCTACGCATCGCTTACGACAAGCCGATCATCATAACCAGCGGCTACCGCTCTCAAGTTCTGAACAAGGCAATCAATGGGGCGAAGAACTCGCAACACATGCTGGGACAGGCGGCAGACATCGTTCCGCGCTATGCTCCGGGATGGACTGACGAGCAGAGGCGACAGGAATGTCGCCGACTCTTTGAACTGATACGGCAGCTATCGCTTCCCTTCGACCAGCTTATCGACGAAAAGAACTTCTCATGGGTGCATGTGAGCTATGGGGGAAGGAACAGGAGGCAGGTGTTGAAACTGTAGAAGCCCACTGATATCCGCTAATGCGGATGGTCGCTCGGGGTGCGACCTTCCTGCTCTGCGACCCTCCTATCAAATCAGCAAATCAACAAATCATAAATCATCTAATCATTAATGTCACTATGAACACAGCAACAATCTTCAAGAATGCCGCTGCCGGTGAGACTGGCAATGGCTCGTTCGACTGGATGAAGTTTCTCATCGGTCTTCTCTCCGCTCTTCTCGGCGCCCTCACAGCATCTGCCTGCGTAGGGGCGATGTAGGGGAACAATTGATAATGGATAATTGATAATTATTCGCGGTCTTAAACAACGAGGGCTCATATCACGCAATGGATATGAGCCCTCTGTTTATTTGGGTTGTATTGTAGGGATAGGAAATCCTCGCCCTACATTTTAGCCTCCTGTTGATTAGAGGTTTGGATTAGGCTGTGCCTTACCACGAGCGAAGTAGTTGCGCTGCTGCTGGTAGAGATAGAAGCCTTTGTCTGTCTGCACTACATATACTGGGCATGCGTCTGGGTTTTCCATCGTACGATTAGCGAAAGACTTATCGTATGGATGGTTGTAGAGATAGTAGCGGTTCTTTGCTGCTGGAGTAACCTCACGCATTACGTAAACCTTGTAAGGGCCGTTGTCGTAGCCATAGTCCTTGCCGTTTGGACGGTACTGGTTAGAAGGAAGAGCTCCGTCGAACCACTGGTAAACGTGGTTGTGATCCCAGAAGAGGCAGTTGCTATCCTTACCACCGCCATTTTCACCGTCGCCACCACCGTTGTATGTAGCAGTGCAGAGATCCTGGAACTCAGCGTTAAGGAATGCTGGTGACTGACCGTCAAGTCTTCCGCTGAGGTAGTCGAACATATCACGGCAGTCCTGGGCGCAGTCGATGAGACGTGGAACGAGGAGATAGCCCACAGCAACGACGAACTCAGGGTTATGGCAGTGAGTGCGCTTGCCGTCGCCATTAGGCTCGATGAGAGTCTTGAGCTCAGCCACGTTGCGTGGAAGGCGGTTGAAGGTGAACTCGCTGACGCGCCAAGCCTTCTCGCTCTTCTCAGAGTTGATCATCACTTCCTTAGCAGGAACAGAGTCGATGAGTATGACCTTCTCTACAGGGATAGAGTACGCAGTGATAGACTTGATCTTGTCGCAGTCATAAGGGAACTTGGCGTTGTCGTCATTAAGATAAGTATATGTGTTGCGTGCCTGGTGCATGTAGAACGAGCTTGTCTCTGACGGACTGTTCGTTGTGCTGCGGAATTTGAGCGCATTTTCAGAAACATTGAAGTCGAGATACTGATGCTGTGGGTTTGGGTAGGTGTAAGAATCCTTCATACTTGCAGAAACAGCAGTACCCTTCTTGCCAGTGTTAGCCTCGTCGAAGTTAGTCATCGGAACATTAAACTCCACACGCACATATTCCTGTGTCTCCTGTGCGAAGCCTGCCATAGCCATAGAGGCAAAGGCGAGTGTTGTTAATATCTTTTTCATATTGTATGATGTTCGTTATTAGTTCTTAATATAGTGGATTACTTCTGATCCTTACCCTTTGCGAAGTACATCTCAACATTAGAGTAGAAGAAGCAGCCGTGCTTCTTAGTGTCGCGCACATAGACCTTCTGTGGCTCTGGAGTATCGAAAGCGAGGTCAGCCTTGTTTGTGAGATGTGGGTCGGAGATGAGGTTGAAGCAGTAAACCTGGCAAGCGAGGTCGCCTGAACGCATTACAGGAGCCTGGTTGTCCCATGCTACATAAACGGTGTAAGGACCGTCGTCGTAGCCATAGCCCTTGCCGTTAGGCTTGTACTGGTTAGATGGGAGAGCGCCCTTGAAGAACTCGAAGAGGTGGTTGTGGTCCCAGTACTTGTTGCTCTTGTCGTGTCCCATGTTAGTGTTGTAAGTAGCTATACAGAAGTTCTGGAATGAGCGGTTTGAGATACCGTAAGTCTCTACCTTCTCATCGTTGAACTTACCGAAGAGGTAGTCGATCATGTCGCGGCAGTCCTGTGAGCAGTCGAGGAGACGTGGGAGAACGAGGTACATCACAGCAGCAACGTACATAGGGTTGTGGCAGTGTACGCGAACGCCGTCGCCGTTAGGCTCGATGAGAGTCTTGAGCTCAGCCACGTTGCGTGGAAGGCGGTCGAAAGTGAACTCGCCGACCATGTAGTCCTTGTTGTCGCCGATGAAGTGGAACTTCTGTGGCACTGTGTCAGCAGGGTTTGAGATAAAGCTAACCTTCTCTACAGGGATAGAGTAAGTAGTCATGGAAGCCACTCTCTGAACATCGTAAGGATAATTGTTCTTTGTATCCTCGATGTAAGTCTGAGTGTTACGGGTCTGCTTGAAGTAGTAGTATGAATACTCGTTAAAAGTGTTCGTTGTGCTACGGTATCCGAACGGATGCTCAGTAACGTTGAAGTCAAGATACTGGTGTGCAGGATTTACATATATATAATTGTCCTTCATACCCTGAGCCACCGCTGTACCAGTCTTGCCACTCTTTGGGTCATCATAGCTTGTCATCGGAACATTGAACTCCACGCGCACATAGTTCTGCTGTGCCTGAGCAAAGCCAGAGAGGGTGAGTGCAGACAATGCAAGTGTTAAAAATATCTTTTTCATTGATGTATTGCTTTTTTAATAGTGATTTATAAAAGATGCTTCTGCCAAGGAGGGGATTACTTCTTGACAAACTTCAGTGACTTATTGCCAACCTTCAGCACATAGACACCCTTTGCGAGGTGGCCTACCTGGACGGTTGTTACGCCATCGGCAACAGGAGCCTGAGCCACCTGCTTACCGTTAGCAGAATATACAATGGCAGTCTTTGCGTCTTCACAGCCTGACACCTGCATCTGATAGCTGATAGGAGTCATGAGGGTGAGAACCTGTTCGCTCTTTACGGCAGGAGCGTTGATGCCCTGAACAGCCTCCTGAGGGTTGTCGCCACGGTAGAACCAAATGGCAGACACATTGTTCTCCATGTTTGTTCCGGCGAGGACGGTGAACTTGTCAGTGCCCTTTACAGGGATGAGCGTAGGGAGAGTCTTCATAAGGAAGTACTTACCAGTGTTTGTGATGACGTAGATCTTCTTGCCGAAAGCAACAGTAGGCTCGTCTGGCTCTTCAATAAACTTATTGAAATCCACTGTCTCACGATGCTTCTCGAAGCTGATGCTTGTTACGCCTGCCTCGCCAGTACCTTCCTTTAAGACAATTTCGAATGTCTGACCTTCGTCTGGCACTACAGTCATACTTACATTGACCATAGGATAATAGTTGCCCGTATTGGTCTTAAGACACCACATGTCGGCAGTCTTATCGGCAGCAGATGCCTGCTGTGGGCAGAGGAAGCCCAGCACCAAGAGCGCAGCCATGAAGCCTGCCTTAAGGTTTTGTGTAATTTTCTTCATACTTTAATTTATATTTAGTTAGATTATAATTTATTTCTGAAAAGTTAATTTTTTATGCGTTTCGGGTGCAAATCTATAAAAAAAAAAAAATCAGAAAATCAAATAAAAAGGAAGAAAAATTTGTCTTTTTCTTCCTTTTTATAATATAAGGCAAGTTTGTTTATGCCCGAGAAAAATGTTTTAAATCAAAATTTCTTACTTCATCACCTTCTTGCCATCGATGATGTTGACACCCTTCAGAGGAGCAGAGAGCTGGCGACCGAGCACATCATAGACGCGCTGTGCCTTGTCAGCATCAAGCTTCACGGCATCAACGCCGCTAGGCGCAATGATGTAAACCACAGGAGTCTCGCTGAGGAACGACAAGCTGCAAGTGCTTGCCTCGGCAAAGCCGGTAGCGTCTGTCTTGTAGAATCCAGGAACGCTGTTGACAGCCTTGAACATGTAGATACCAGCCTCGGTAGGAGTAGTCTTGAGGTAACCAGTGAGAATACCCTCGGTGAACACATACTGTGCCTCTTCTTCAGACTCGAGGTTCTTGTTTACGCCCTGCATACCGGCGATGTTGATGTCAGCCTTCGTTTCATTGTAGGCAAGGTAAGGAACGCCGGCAACAATGTGGTCAACCTCTACGAGGACTACGCAGTCGTTAGCATCAACCTTTGAAACGGTGAAGAATCTTGCGCCCTCTGGAATGTCTGCATCGAAGTCGCCGATGAAGGTAGCGAAGCCTTCGCCCTCGAGAGTGGCAATGTCAGCGAAGTGTGCGTTACAGCCTGTACAGAACTTCACGCCGTCAGTATTAGTGCTGAGCACGTGAGCGCCGCTGTTTTCCACATCCTTTCCGCAGGCGTTACATACGGCAGTATGCTCGCTCTTATCCTTGAACGCATAGCGAACAGCCTCATGATTGCTTGCATCCACAGGAGCGATCAGCTCGGCAGCACTTACGGCAGGACCGTTCTCCGTGAGCATCTTATTGCCGCAGATGTTGCAAGAATAGTGTGCCTTGCGTCCCTCTGTCTGGCATGTGGCAACCACCTCCTTATAGTATTCGCACTCATGTCCGTGAGCAGGCACTACAGTCTCGCTACGCTGGCCGCAAACCTTACATACGGTGACAACCTTGCCATCTGCTGTACATGTAGGCTCGGAAGAGAGGTCTGGGCGGTGCTCGAAGTCGTGCATGACAGGGTCTTTCTTCACAACCTTCTTCTCTGTACAACTGATCTTATTGTTGTTGAGGTTATACTTGCCGTCGTAGTAGCACTTATACGTGATCTCGCCCTGCTTAGCGCAAGTAGATTCAGTCTCTGAAACCTTCACCATGACGTGTGGCACTTCGCCCTTATGATAGAAGGCGTTGCACTCTTCATTCTTGCAGTACCATCCGTTCTGGCAGTCGCCTGGAACATAGTCCCAGCCTGTGCCGAGGAAGTCAAGGCGCTCCTTATAGTCAGCGGCGCCAACCTCGAAGTGCTCATGAGGACCGAAGAAGAGCATCAAGTGGTTAGGACAGTCTGCCTCGTCTGTATGAACAGGACAGTTCCACCAGTGGTTTTCCGCGTCACGATCCATATCGCCCTGCTTGTCTATCTCTTCCGGATGGCAGGAGTCTCTGTTGTAGCCACAGCGCGTACATTTATATTTGCCTTGTTTTATGAGAACTGTGCTCCACACATGAGTCTTCTTGTAAATCATACCTTCGGAAAGTTCTGGCACATATTCCTCGCCACATTCCAGACACTCTCTCCAGCACACCTTATCTGTATAGAAATAGTAGTCACTGTAGTTGTGAGGAGTCTTGGCTATTTCCTGCTCAATGTATTCACCGCAAGCGCAGAAGACCTGCTTCTTTCCCACCGCCGAACATGATGGCTTCGTAAGGATCACCTGACCGCTTGTGTAGGAATGTATGTGGTCGGAATTAACTAACAAGTCAACTCCAATTGACACTTTAGACACGTACTTATCCAATGGAACCACAGAGTTGCCCATGACGTCATAAGGATATTCATCCCTTCGAATGGTAACGTAGAACATAGGATAGTTTTCAAAACTACCGCCGAGAACGTCGCTTGGGATTTGCTCCTCAATCATCTTGTTCAAGACCTTCACAAGATCATCACCCTCCTTCATGTTTGCGTAATAACCATATTTCGTAGATGCTAAATGGGAAGTAATATGAACATAGTAACGTCTCTCCGTACGGAAACCGCTGGTCAGGATGCTTGGATCAGACGGCATTAAATATGCTGACTGATTGATGGTATCCAGCTGTTCTATCTTCAATTCTCCGATAATCTTGCCATCTTCGATCATGATTTTATCCACTCTTTCGCTTCCTGATTTACGGGTTCTTACCCAGAAGTAATCCGTATTCTTTATTCTTTCCATTTGAGCATATTCCTGCTTGTCAGATTCAGGATAGTCAGTACCATGTCCGTCTGAATAGAGAATACCCTTGACAGAAGGGAAAGGAATGCCGGTATATCCACGCAACTCAATGAAGCGATAAGGATATACACCCATTCCGTGATTATTTTTCCAACGTATAGGATTACCCTTCTCTGAGTACTCGAAGTTAAAACTACCTCTGTTGATAAAGGTCTTATCGCTCACCGTCTTTACATTGTCCGTATATGCAGCAATGGCACGTGCGCCGGCATCGGCATGCATCTCACCACCGTTGATTATGATGTAAGGGAAATATGGTGCGTTTTTATCGTCAAAGGAGATACAGCCACCCGGAGCACGTCTCTTTGACTGCCAGTAATACTCTATGCCGAAATGTCCGCCGTGAGCAGTAAGCACACCGCCATTGATGATAACCGCACCGCCGGCACTGACTATACAGCTACCGCCTATGAGACGTGAGAAGGTAGGGAAGTTGCCATGGCTGGCAGTTTCCAGCCTGTCAGACATATCATAGGTTGTTTCCTGATGATAGATATACTCTGATAGGTTATCCCATACACCTGGCGTAAACCACCAGTCTTCCTTCAGACGACCGGCTATGAGCTTACCGCCGTTGATTGTTACGTTAGAGTTTGCGGTAGTATAGATGATGTTGCGCACTGGGATGAACTTCGGCTCGTCGAACATGTAGTCATCAAAGCGTATTTCGCCCTCTCCACCAGAGTTGTCGGTGATGGTGAGGAAACCGGTGTTGTAGATCATGCAGGCATGCTCCAGCTTAGACTCCTTCATCTTCACCCAGAACTTCTTGCCGTTGAGGTCCAGATACTTGTAGTATCCTGATGGGATCTCTGCCCAGTAAGAGCAGTCGAGCGTATCACTCTTCACATCGCTGAAGGCACGGAGCTCAGAAGCCCTGACGTTAGGGTCGGAAGGTGCAATGTTCTTGGTAAGCGTAATACAGGTGTTCTGCTTACTCTCAAGAGCAGCCTTCATCTCAGAAAGGTTCGATACCGACACTCTCGTGAAATTTTTCACTATCGGTTCCATTTGCGCCATCATTGCCGTGCTGAACGCAAAGCAAAACATCAGGCATAACAGTTTGTAAAGTTTATTCATACGTAAATTCTTTTTGGTTAATCTGCTGATAAAAGCTGAAACATAGTGGGTTTCAGTCGGCAAATATATATATATATATCAAAAAACGAATAAACAACAAGAAAAAACGCCCTTTGCAAGCATTTAACCACATAAGTCAAGACTTGAGGAAAAGCAATGCGCCGAATGCAATATTTCCGCTACTTTTTTCGTATATATCAATAGTCAACGGTTGTGGATGACTTCAACAACAGCGAAGTCGTAAAACAAACAAACGCCATCATGTCGCGTGATAGTTTGGCAGATGCCATCATGCCTCTCCTCGACCTCTACGACAACGAGCGTCTGCTTGCTGCTACCGACTCACTCGGTTGGAACAAGACGCAGCAGGACATCGTACTTGCTACAAGGATTTATGGTAAGATAGACCATGACCGCATGCCATTGCAACCATACATGCTCGCCTTTGCCGATGCCAACATTCATCACGAAGTGGCAAAGCAAGCCATACATGAACTCAACGACAAGTATGAAGCCATCGGCAAGCGTACTCTCTCTACCGATAATCTGAAGTCGAACGATGACGTGAAGGATCTCAGCGAGGGCGAACAGATTCTGCGTAAGATACTGGAGCCATACCGTGGCAAACTCGTACTGCTCGATGTATGGGGCACTTGGTGCGGTCCTTGCAAGGAGGCTCTCGCACATTCACAAGAGGAATACGAGCGTCTTGCTCCATACGACATGGTGTTCCTATACCTCGCCAACCGCTCGCCGGAAGAGAACTGGAAGAATGTCATCAAGGAATACAACATCACGGGCGACAATGTTGTCCACTACAACCTGCCAGCCGCACAGCAGAAAGCCGTCGAGAACTACCTCCAGGTAAACGGCTTCCCAATGTGAACAATCTGCATATAACGTTATAAAGTGTTATGTATTAGTATTATACGGATGTTTTCAAGGTTATTGTAAATTCGATAAAATTCTTTTTGTGTCACAATAATGTCACAAATTGGTTTTTGAGTGTACATATTAATGGATTGATGTGTGGACATTGCAACGGCGGATGTAGGTTTGTGAATTTGATATTGGATAAATGAGAGGGAAAAGAAAGATAAAAGATGTCCAAAATGCAATTTCTATCATGCACTAAGGCAAGTTTTTTCATGCAATTAGCATCTTTTAAGTGTGAAGTTGTGCTGTATTTCAAAAAAATGTAGTACTTTTGCAGCAAACTTTTCGATGAAACCGAAAACAAAGGCACGATATAACAGTGAGTGCTGTCTATCTCAGTCGATTGGAAGATTACTCGAAAAGGATTTGGATATTTGAAAAAAAGTGATTAGCTTTGCAGTACCATGCAA
>JAZRYU010000019.1:0-20434 GCA_045600885.1 Prevotella sp. | reverse complement strand
TCAATGTTGCTCGTTCCACGTTCGGAGGCCTTCGCATTGCCCTGTACTGTTGAACTGAGCAACATGAAAGTCCCACGATAGATATGTATATAACTATCCCTTACAGACTATCGGATAGAATACAATATCCCCATAGACGTGGGGAAGCATCCTATAGATAGGCATAAGGGATGTGCATATAGACACATCCCGAGGACATCCATCGTGGCAATGTTCTGACAGTACATGAAAGTTGCGAAGTTTCCGAACGTCAAGAACAAAGCGCCATTTGAACGCCTTATTATTATGTCGTGATTTCAGAGTCTCTGTTAACACATACATCGCAAGCAACTTTCACAGATATGGCTTTGCAAGCAACTTTGCATAACATCTGAAATCGCTGGCAAAATTAATAATGTTTTTTGAAACAACCAAACAAAATCAAGAAAAAGTGTATTTTTGAGGCGAATTTTCTTTGAAAGAAACCAGAAAAGCCACGTAAGAGGTTGGGAGTAAAACAAAAATGCACCCCAAGATTGTTGGGATGCATTTATGTTGATTAGAACAAACGAAGCCAAATATAGATTTACACTATTGCCTCTATCAGTGTGCGACCGTTTAGTTCTACGGGCGACAGGTTCCCTTTGTATTGAATCTTTTCATGCTGACAAAATTACACATTTATTTGCAAAAACAAAGAAAAAGACAGAAATAAGTAAAATTTTTCACTAAATAAACATCTGCGACTTCAGTTCCGGTCTCAGGTCCTGATGCCAGTAAGGATAGGTCTTTGTCTGCTGACTGACCTTGTCCAATCGCTCAACCTGCTCTTTCGTCAGATTCCACCCTACGGCGTCGAGGTTCTGCGCAAGATGCTGCTCCGTACGTGCGCCGATGACAAGGCTCGTCATCGTAGGACGCTGCAGGAGCCAGTTCAGTGCCACCTGTGCAACGCCGTGGCCAGTCTCTTCCGCTACCTCGTCCAGGACATCCATTATGCGATACAGCCTTTCGTAATCCACGAGAGCCTCACGCACAGGCACTCCGTTCGTTGCCACGCGACTATCCTTCGGCACCTCCATGCCACGACGGTAACGACCAGCCAGACGACCAGCCGATAGCGGACTCCACACGATGGTGCCCACGTTCTGATCAACGGCGAGAGACATCAGTTCCCATTCGTATTCGCGGTGAAGCAGAGAGTAATAGACCTGATGAGCCGAGAAGCGCGAGATGTTCTCCCTTGCGCTGACAGCCTCCGACTTCATCAGATGCCATCCCGAATAGTTGGAGCATCCTATGGCGCGCACCTTTCCAGACTGCACCAGCTCGTCCAGGGCACGCATCGTCTCCTCCACATCCACTCTGCTGTCGAAGCCGTGAACATAGTAGAGATCCAGATAGTCCGTGCCGAGACGACGGAGACTGTCCTCACACGCCTTTATCAGATGTCTGCGCGAAGCACCTCCGTCCTCCACATTCTCGCTCATCATGAATCCGCCTTTTGAGGCGATGAGAAGCTTATCACGCTGAAAGCCTTTTACTGCCTTTCCCAAGATCTCCTCGCTCCATCCGCGTGAATACATGTCGGCTGTATCAAACATATTCAGTCCAGCCTCCATAGCTATTGACACGAGGCGCGTAGCCTCTTCCACGTCGGTATGTCCCCAGCCTTCAAAGCCGTGAGAGCCTCCGAAGGTTGCCGTGCCGAGTGTGAGCACGGGTATGTCCAATTCTGTTCCTGGTAATCTTCTGTATTCCATAATTTCTATGTTGTAATGCGTCATTAACTTGTACGTAAGAATATAGTAAGTTTATTTCCTAATTCCCATTCCCACTGAGGTCTGTCGTCCACCTCCTGAGCGTTTACCGGCATGAAAAAAGAAAAAAGGGTTATAAACAAAGAAAGGGTTATTGGTCTCATGTCTGTCTTATGCATTATGTATAATGATGTCGTAGCTTACGTCGAAGCATTCTCCCGCCTCAAGCGTCTGCATCCATGCCTTCTCTTCGTAAGTGCCTGTGAAGCCTACGGAATCCGTACGACCGTACCATGGTTCTATGCACACGAACGGAGCACGCTTGCCTGGTGGCGACCACAGTCCTACCAACGGACTCGTGAACTCTAGTGAGAGATAAGGCGACTTGTCCTGACGGCAGAGCGTTACCTTCGTAACCTGAGAGTTCTCGAATATAAGGGCATCGTCGCTGAATGTGTCAGTGTCAAGAGGCAGGAAGCCTTCTTGGTCTGTTTCTATCTGTGATTCCTTGCCTACACATCCACCTTCGGTAATTACCGATATAGGCAGTGTCTTTCCCATTGCTTCAAGACGGAAGAAGCCACGCTCATCGGTTTCGGCAAGCGGTTCCGTCATCATCCCTACTCCACCGGCTATCTGCTCATCAGTAAGCATAGGCCAGAAGAATGCCGGATGCGCTCCTATCTGGAACGCCATAATCTCGTTGCCAGTGTTCTCCACGTGCCACATTACCTTTATGCGGTTATCCTCAAGCTGATAACCTATCTCCAGACAGAAGTCGTAAGGGTATTTCTGCTTAGTCTCTTCACTGGAAACAAGGCGGTAACGAAGCTCTGCGTCTGTTTCTTTTACGAGACAGAAGTCCATGTCTCGCGCAAAGCCATGCTGTCCCATCCTGTATGTATTGCCCTGGGAACGGTATTCTCCATTCCACACAGCTCCCACGATAGGAAACAGCACAGGCGAATGTCGTTTCCAGAAAGATTCGTCCGCCTGCCAGAGATACTCCCTGCCGCCGCTAGTTATTGAAGCAAGTTCTGCACCATGCTCCTTCACCTTGATGATTAGTTTTGAATTAGATATTGTTTTCATAGATTATAGATTAGGCAATGTTTCGTTCTGCAAAGTTAGCATTTTAATCTGAACAAATCCATAAAACGCAGATTATTTTTAGTTTTACGCAGAAAATAGCGGATATTTGCGCAGGATTATGCTTCCAGCCTTTGCGAATTCCGGAATTTATTCTATCTTTGCAGAAAATTCTGCACCCTGCCTTCCACATCCTCCTTGAATACATGAAGAAGCAGTAACATCATAAAACATACCACGCTATGCCGATAAAAAGATTAGCCGACAAGGCTGAAGAGATAAAGGCTGCCAGAATACATCTGGTAAGATATTTCGCTTTCTCGAACTCTATAAACTACGTTGACGCTGAGAAGATCTGCAACCTCAACAGATTCCGCAAGAAGGATATTCTGGAGACCACGGAGTATTACATAGAAAAAGGATGGATGACGGGCAAGCCTCTCAAGCCTCATGGTGAATACATACAGGGATGCAAACTGGATGCCTTGTACCAATGTGCCATAATAGCGCACTGCCCTTTCACAAAGGCTAAGACTGTCTTGGCTGACGCAAGGGATACATCATATGAAAACATTTGGCGTCACTACACTGAAGACGAGGAGGAAGAAGCTTTCTTACTCATAGCGGAAGCCCTGAACGCTTATTGTCAAAGCCACCCGGAAACGCTCAGCGTGTTTCCCGACATGGATGACATTCCGACACGATTGTCCAAAGCTAATACAGACGTTCAAGAGAAGTCATTGCTGGAAAACGATTTATTCCCAGACATTGTTGACAAGCCAATAGCCATTTCTGACGAGAAAGAGGAACGTTGGGCACGACAGCGTTGGGAGGAGCTTAGCCAAAAGCTTACGGCAGAGCAAGTGACGGGTGCCGACATCTCACCCTTTGTAGTGGTCATGGACAAGCCAGAGTTCATGGATTTCTTCAGAGGCATGCCTTCCAATCTGATATGCAACATCATTGCTCATAAGGCATTGGATTATCAATCGCTGAACATGATTCCTGAGGATATACTCGATTATTATCTTCAGCTGACAACTACTGCCCAACGTCCAAATGAACAACCTTTCTATGAGGAAGTATATGACCATCTACAGTTCTACCAGCACTTCCTCAGACATGGAAACATAGACGAGCACCTCGCCAAGATGCATCCACATACAAAGCCTTTCGCATTGCTTTCTGCTCTGAAGTTCATGAATGAGGGCAAGGCTAACGATGCCGTAAAGACGGTGGAGGCTTGCTTGAAGAAACGCGATGCATTCCTGTTTGATGACGTTTATTCCAACTTCATCTATTGCGCAGCGCTCCTAAAAGCCGACTCTGCGACAAGTATGAAGATGGCTACTTCTCTTTCAAAGAAGAAACTCATAAAGGAACGTGCCACACCTCTCGCCCGACTGATGCTTGAGATGAAAGCGCATCCCGAAACCGACTTCACGGCATGGGTAAAGACCAATGGCAATAACAGCAATCACTCGCAGCTTCATGCCGCACTGTTTTCGCTTATTGTGACTACCCGAGGCTATTCTGACATCTACAAGGACGTTGTTGAGAAATATACTAAGATAACCTTGGAGCAGCATATCCGCGTTATTGCCATTGAACTTGCACAGGGTTCCGACACGTATAGCAAGAACCTTGAGGCTCTTCAGGAAGAGACGCAGATGAAGCCTCTGCTCGACAAGGTGAAGCGTAAGGAACAATGGGAACTGCTTCTCGACACGATGCTCCTGAAGTTTGGCGACGAAAGCGCCGACGGCAAGAAAAAGAAGCCTAAAGACACGTCAAAGGAAGTGGCACGAGTGGTGTATGAGGTCAATACAAACAATTACGACGTACAGCCTCGACTGCAGAAGTCGAAGGACGGCGGCGTGACTTGGTCTGGTGGCAGGAACATTGCGCTGAAGACATTTGAGAAGGGTATTCCAGAAATGACACCTCAGGATGTCATCGTATCAAAGCTGGTCAAGACTTATTCATACGGTTGGTACGGCGGCACGGAAATGTATCTCGGAGGTAATGATGTAGTGGCTGCTCTGGCTGGTCATCCGTACGTTTATGACCACCACAATCCTAACATAAAGCTTGAAATCCAGGAGGAGAAGCTACAAGTTCAGGTGAAAGAGACAAAGACAGGCTACAAGGTGTCGTACAACGTAAAGAAAGACGACTCAACCTACCACCGCATCTCTGTAGTGAAAGAGAACGCACAACTTCTGAAAGTGATCAGGCTCTCTCCGCAGGAAACGGAAATGCTCCACCTCTTTGACCGCATTGACGCTTTCCCACTTGAAGCAAAGGAGCAACTCACGAAACTCTTGGCTGCACTGGGCAAGAGTGTAACGGTAATGTCACCGCTGCTTGGCAAGGCTGAAAACATGAAGATGCAGAAGGGCGATTCCATGCTGACCGTTCAGGTTGTTCCTTACGGCGAGATGTTCACCGTACGCAGTTTCGTAAAGCCACTCGTCGATACTCCGCCATATTGCTCTCCTGGGCAAGGACTGGAGTTCATAGCCGCAAACATCAAGGGCGAAAGCATACAGGTGGCTCGCGACCTGAAGGCAGAGCGCAAGAACCAGAAAGAGCTACAGTCATGGATGCAGCCGTTCGACGAATACGCATCGGACGGATATTGGCAGATGCCTATCGAGGAGTGTCTTGCCGTACTCGACCTACTGCGCCAGCATTCCGACACATGCCGCATAGAATGGCCTGAGGGAGTGAAGTTTGCCGTAAAGCGTCCGATGATCGGTGCAGACCAGTTAAGGCTGAGCGTAAAGGGGGTGGGACACTGGTTTGAAGTAAATGGTGAAGTCAGTATAGATGACAAGACGAGCCTGAAGATAAGCGAATTGCTCAAGCGTGTTCGTGAGTCAAAAGGACGCTTCATACAGCTTGACGACACAGAGTACATAGCCATAAGCCGCGATCTTCAGAAGCAGCTAGTGGCACTCGACCGCATGATGCAGACGGAAAAGAAGCAGCTGAAGGTGTCGGAGTTCAACAGCTCCTTCCTTCACGACCTTCAGCTTTCCGGCATTTCGCTCACTGCCGACAAGAGCTATCAGTCGCTACAGACACGCATGGAAGAAGCCGACCGCCTGAAGATCCGAGTGCCGAAGATGTTGCAGGCAGAACTTCGCGACTATCAGATGGACGGCTATCGCTGGATGTGCCGTCTGGCTCATTGGGGAGCAGGAGCGTGTCTTGCCGACGATATGGGTCTTGGTAAGACCGTACAGACCATTGCCCTGCTACTTTCGCGTGCATCTCAGGGAGCATCGCTCGTCATCATGCCGACATCTGTGCTTATAAACTGGCAGAACGAGTTGCGTAAGTTTGCTCCTACGCTCAATCCTGTCGTTCTGCGTCAGGCGCAAGACCGCAAGAAAGCCGTTGACGATGCCGGGAAGAACGACATCGTGCTTGCCACATACGGACTGTTGCCTACGGAGGAGGAACTGCTCACATCGAAAAAATGGAACGTGATAGTCCTGGACGAGGCGCATACCATAAAGAACAAGGATACAAAGACCTCCAAGGTTGCCATGCAGCTTGAAGGCGACTTCCGACTGCTGCTCACAGGCACTCCGCTACAGAACCACCTGAGCGAGATATGGAACCTCTTCCAGTTCGCCACTCCAGGTCTGCTTACCGACTTCAAGCAGTTCACTCAGGAGTTCATCAATCCTATAGAACGCGATCAGGAGAAAGAGCCGCAGCGACTCCTTAAGCGAATGCTCTCGCCGTTCATACTCCGACGAACCAAGAACGAGGTGCTCAACGAGCTGCCTGAGAAGACTGAGATTACGCTCAAGGTGGAACTATCAGACGACGAGCGCGCACTCTACAACCAACTTCGAGAGGAAGCCATCCTTAACCTTGAGGACGGCGGTCGCACATCGGCTATCAAGGCTTTGGCAGAGATAACCAAGCTCCGTCAGGTGGCTTGCAACGCTGCACTCGTGCTGCCGGCAAAAGAGGCGAAGAAGATTCCTTCATCAAAATGCGAGGCGTTCATGAAGCTTATCGACGAACTCATGCAGAACCACCACCGTGCTCTCGTCTTCAGCCAGTTCACATCACACCTCCATCTGATAGAGAAGCAGCTGAAGCGTCAAGGCATAGACTATCAGTATCTGGACGGAGCCGTATCGCCTACGGAGCGCATTCGTCGCGTAGATGATTTCCAGAAGGGCGAGCAACCACTCTTCCTCATATCCTTGAAAGCTGGAGGCACAGGCCTTAACCTCACCTCCGCCGACTACGTCATACATCTCGACCCATGGTGGAATCCGTCCATCGAAGACCAAGCCTCCGACCGTGCCTATCGCATCGGACAGGACAAGCCGGTCACAGTCTATCGTCTGATAGCCGCCGACACCATTGAAGAGAAAATCATCGCCCTACACCAGACCAAGAAATCCCTCGCCGATGCACTGCTCGAAGGAAGCGACATGGCTCACAGGCTCAGCACAGACGAGATCCTTGAATTGATAATTGACAATGGATAACGGATAATTAAGTGAAAAGTGAATAGTCTCTACGCCACCCTGCATGGTAGGTATGGCGTAGCTCTGACCCAGCATGCCAACACCCTTGCCCATCTCGGCACCGAAATGAAGACATGCCGTGCGATTACCGCGCATTTCCTTTAGTTTAAGGTGTGTCATCCTTAGGAGGAAAACTTTCCTTCCTAAGGGAGGAAAAACATAGGGGTATATAATTGCCAAAAATATAGACTTTTCTCCGGCAAAATCCTACATTCCTACATAAAATCTCAGCGAACCCCAGTGTTTATCGGGGTTCAGCGGCTATGTAGGATTTATGTAGGATCCATGTAGGATTGTTATCCTACATAAATTTCCTGAAAAAACAGGCATGTAGGATATGTAGGATTTATGTAGGATGGATTCCCATCCTACATAGACATAACATACTGATTATCTGCAAGTTACAGCGAATTTATGTAGGAATGTAGGATTTTGGTGGAAAAATCTTATATTTTTGCAATTCATATCGGTAAAATGCCCGAATAGGATATATATATCAAGTAAACGGTGCAAAATCACCCTAAAAGCCTGTCCTGGCAACGTCAAAAGTTCGCAGAAATAGCCTCTTCAGCGTCACGGCATATTACGTTTTTCATGTTCATCCGATTACGCCATATATACATACCCATCACGCTGAGTAGCCTATTTTTCGGGATTTTTCACGCTGAGTAGCCCCCAAAAGGCGTTAATGAGAGTAAAAAAAGCCATTCCTTTAATCAATGGAGTACATTTTTGTGTGTCTTTTCAAATAAAAATTAGGACAACCACACACTTTTCCTTGATTTTGTTTGTATTTTCGCAAATAATCGTTTACCTTTGCATCGTCAAAGTGCTTTCCGCAAAAAGCAAAAACTACACAAATCTGCTTTTTACAAAAAGCAAATTATACCAAAAACTGCTTTCCGCAAAAAGCAAAAGAATAAAGATACAAGATTATGGATACATTGTTTGAAAGACAAGACACCATGCTCAATGCTACAAGCATGGAGATTGTGCGAGATTACATCAATCATGTTAATTGGGACGCCCCCATGCTATGCATAAGAGGTCCAAGAGGTGTTGGAAAATCAACACTTCTACGCCAATACATCATAAAGAACTACGGAATAGGAAACGAGCAAGCACTCTATTGTTCACTCGATTGGGGATATTTCACACAGCACTCCTTGCTTGAAACGGCAGAGAAATTCTATAAGCATGGCGGAAAGGTACTTGTGTTGGACGAAGTCCACAAATACGAAGGATGGAGTCGTGAAATAAAGGAGGTGGCAGAAGTCTATCCTTCAATGAAACTGATACTTAGCGGATCTTCGTTGCTGCGACTCCTTGATGGCAATGCGGACTTGTCAAGACGCTGCACGGGCTATGAGATGCCAGGATTGTCATTCCGTGAATACCTGATGTTCTATCATGGCATAGAATTGCCTGCATATTCTTTGGAAGAGATTTTGGAATCTCCAAGACGGATAGCAACAGAGGTAAATTCCGTTTGCCGCCCACTTCAATATTTCCATGATTATTTCAAGAATGGTTATTATCCGTTTTATCTCAGAAATCCATTGGATTACCACACATTGATAGAACAGACCATCAATTATGTCATCGATGTAGAACTGCCACAGCTTCGCAAGGTCAATCCTGCCAACTGCCGAAAGCTAAAGGCTCTGCTGTATGTATTGGCTCAACAGGTGCCTTTCGATGTTGACATATCCAAGCTCGCATCTGTAGTAGGATTGCAACGAAATACAGTAATAGAATACCTTAACCATTTACACGATTCAAAACTGTTGACATTGATATATAGTGACAACACTTCTGTAAAAAAGATGCAGAAACCAGACAAGATATTCCTTGACAACCCTAACATGCTTTATGCCATGGCTACAACACCTGTAAAGATTGGCACGGCACGCGAATGCTTTGTTGTAAACCAACTTAGCTTTAAGCATAAGGTGGAATATGGCAAGGAACATGGTGACTTTAAAATTAATGGAAAATGGACGGTAGAAGTGGGAGGAGATGGCAAGTCGTTTGCCCAGATTGCCGATATGCCCAATTCCTTCGTCCTTGCCGACGACATAGAGATGGCTCGAGGTTCAAAGATTCCACTTTGGATGATAGGCATGACATATTAGTTAGTACACCTGATTGCAAACCACTTGCGACTATATAAGGCGATTGTTTGAGAAGTGACAATCGCCTTTTTATATGTTCACCCCAGTACAAATGTAGAAAACGGATACCCCATAAAGAGATATCCGTTTTCATATAACAATACCAGTTTACAAATACGCGTTAGTTACCATATTTAAATCGCCAGATCTGATAGTTTCCAGATTTACCCCCGCGGTCAGAAGTAAAGTAGATGTAACCATCTTTTGTCCAATATGGATAATTGTCAAAAGACTTATTCTTTGTAAGCTGCATAAGTCCGTTTCCATCAATACCAATCACATAAAGGTCATAATCCTTCTTGTCTTTCTTGCTTGAAGAGAAAAGAATCTTTTTTCCGTCAGGACTCCAGCATGGACTTGCTGCATAACCTTTCTTCGCATCTGTAATCTGCGAAGGATTGCTGCCATCAATATCCATAATCCAAATGCTACAGCTCTCAGCATCAGAAGAATACTTCACGTATGCAATAAGCTTTCCGTCTGGAGAGAAACGTGGCTGTGCACCATTACCAAGAAGGATTGTTTCATTTGTCTTCAGATTCTTAACCCATATTTCACTGTTTTTAACTATAGTTCTATCTGACTTAATATAAGAGTATTGTACCTTATCATAAACGAGCATAGAGCCATCTGAAGAGAAAGAAGGATGATCTTCATGAGCATCAGAACTTTCAGTAATTGGCGACAGTGCTGTTGCCTTACTATTAGACATCACGAAAATATCTGAGGTAAAGCTTCCTTCATTCTGACATTTGAATGCTATCTTATCAATCTTTGTATTAACAGCTGGGCTTCTATTGAAATTCTTGCCACTTGTCTTTTGAATCATAGACTGAGAAAAAGCATTCTCCTTCTTGTAAATGTTGTAATACTTTTTGCTTTCACGAGCAGCAAAATAGAGATCACGTCCATTATCACCGCCAAAAGGAGTGATACATGGTTCCTCATTGTCAGTAACCTTTGTTAACGCAGTAAGACTCTCGTCACCACTTGAGATAGCAAACTTTTGTGCCCCACCACAACTGCAGAGAAGTAAGGCTACACAAGAAATTGTAGAAAATAAAACAAACTTTGTTTTCATGCAATAATATTAATGTTAAACTGTATAAATGATTAGTAAAAATGACAAACTACATAAAACAAAAAAGTGGAACTCGTCTGCCCGTTCCACTATTTGAAGGTCTTCGCATTACCCGAGATTGTTGAACGAGCAATGCCGAAGCCCCACCGATATGATTATACGAACTATGATTCAAACCTTGACTCTGGACTTGGACCAAAATGGAAATGATCAAAGCAAATTAGTCAAAAGCTCAAAATAGCTCTAGATATAATCAACCCGAAAGGACGTCACCATTGCATTGTTCCTGACAATCTCATTGAAAGTTTGCGAAGTTTTCAAATAGTCAAGCACAAGCGCAGTTACGCTCTTTTGTCATTATGTCTGCCCTACCACCCGTGGGCTTCAGCTGTGCCGTAGCTTGCACAAATGTGGTAAATGCGGTTGCAAAAGTAAGAATTTTGATTTAATTTACCAAATAAATCAAGAAAAAAGTGATAAAAAAACTCACTTTTCCCTTTAATATCGATTAATCTTTATGTTTTACAAATAAATAATGGGGATTTTTTTTACATACTTAGAAAACTGATTTGCTCAGTTTCGTCTTCCACTCCACATTCATAGAAATCCTACATACGGACCATAACCCTCAAGCATTATAATACAGGAATTTGTTAAAGCCAATGCAGTAGAATTTTTTAAAAAACATCCTAAAATATTTGCTATTTGCACATTTTTGTGTAATTTTGCAATGTCATTCGTTCATTTTTTGTGTAAAATAGCAGTAATATTCGTTCATATTTTGTGTAAATGGAAAGAAAAGCATTGCATCAACTGCTTGATTGGAAACAGAGCAAACGCAGGACGAACACCTTCTGCCAATAGAATGTAAGGCAGAGGAAAACCTTAAGTCAAAAAGCCTCAATAGCTTCATCAGCGAACACACTATTCGACATGCTGTCAAAGTTTCAATGAAAGAATATCACGAAAAAGATGCAGAAAACGACATTTTCCCCAAGGATTACGACTCGCATTCCTTTGGTTTACGCTTCGTGTTCCTATAGGTTATAAAAGATGCCGGGGGAAAAGCTGTTGACGGGGTTTTGGCTTACAGGTTTTTCTTTGGCGTTATTGGCACTTCGGAGGTGCCTTGCTCTGCTTACCCCAATATACGCTCAAGCACCTTCTCCATACACCCTGCATAGTAATAAGGTAGGCTGTAGAGAGTATAGTCTCTACTTTTTAAGCTTTTGCCGTCATTGCCTTGCTTCTCAATATGCACAATGTCTGCTCTTTCCGGCTTGCTCCAAAAACGTATGGCATACTTGCAATTCGAGTCAAACATGAATTCTTGCAAAGATCTTAGATGGGCATTACTACCAGCCTTTACTTCTATTGGTACAAGCCCAAATCTTCTGCTATTATAGAGATAGTCTAATTCTGCCTGTGAATTCTTGCTGTCACGAACCCAGAAAGTCCTCTTATCAAGGAAAGCATTACTCTGCCCGAGCAACTCCTGACCGACTATGTGCTCTGCAATCTTTCCTCTCCATGCATCGTTGAGATCTGCTATGTCATAAAGTTCAGACTGCACTCCGGCAGCATAGTTCACGAGTCCTGTATCTATCCACATAAGACGAGGTCGTTTCTTCATATCAGGAATTATTGGAAGACTTGTCTCTACGGACGGATAGACCAACTCCAGCAACATAGTCTTCTGGAGTGTACGCATAGCCTCGCCCACCTCACGGCTCTTATAGTTTGAAGCTGCAAAATGGTCAAAGCTTATCTGTTCGTCAGCATAGCTCCAACCGTTTGTTACTATATGACGAATCACATTTCTGAGAGTCTCTGACTTGGTATATTTCTCTACATCATCCATATAACCAGCTATGAGCGACTGATAGATGTCATCAAGAGCGACAATATCTTCCGATTCCGCATATTTTGCCACAGCCTGTGGCATACCTCCTATCAGGGAGAACTTGTTGAACAGGGCAAGCATACGCTCATGCAGCACCTCAGGAACAGAGGCATTGCCTAAGTACTCCTGTAGTCCCTTTTCGCCCATTGCTCCAAGGAATTCGTAAAACGAACAAGGTCGGAGTGCCATATACTCAACTCGACCTACAGGGAAACTTATCTGCCTGTTCTTGTCAAGCATTGTCTCCAATAGCGAACCGGCAGCAATTATGTATATTTCTGGAAGGTCTTCACGGAAATACCGTAGCATCTTTATCGCAATCGGAGAATTCTGGATCTCGTCAATGAAGATGAGTGTAGAACCTTCGGTTTTGGTCTTACCCCTAATTGCCAGCAAAAGCGAGTACAAATCTTTGACAGCCATTTCCTTCTCAAAGAGCTTAAGGTCGTCTGTCACGTCAAGATTAAACCGGAGATAGCAATCAAACTCCTTGGCAAAAACATCTACCAGGGATGTCTTGCCTACCTGCCTTGCTCCTCTGATAACTAATGGCTTGCGGTCGGTCTTGTTGCGCCAAGCGCGTAACCAAGTTAAAGCTGCTCGTTCAAACATAATTATAAATACATATAAATCGGGGGCAAAGGTATATGTTTTTTTTTAATTATGCAAGCATTTTAAGAATTATTTGTAATAAAACCAAAGGAAAACAAAGAGATTTTTGTAACAAATCCAAAGGAAAATCTATAGTTTTTTGTAATAAAACCAAAGGAAAATATAGGGATTTCTGTAACAAATCCAAAGGAAAACATAGCGTTTCTTGTAACAAATCCACTCTACCACACATCCAGCGTGCGCTCGTCGGCTTCGTTCTCTGGTTGTTCAGGCACGAGGGTGTTGCCTACGCGACAGTTTTCCAGGGTGACGCTTTCGGTGCAATGCATATAGTATGGTTGTGGGGCTTGCTCCACGGTCATGTTTTTTACTGTGACATTGCGCACTGGCTTCTCTGGATAGCCAGAGATGAAGAAGGCGTAGTGGTCGGATTTCTTAACGTCGATGTTCTGTATGCGGAAGTTCTCGTACTGCGAAGCGTGCTTGCCACCACGGAAACCGAAGTAGTTCGTCTCAAAGCGTAGGACGGCTCCGAGGGTGTGATGGACGGTGATGTTGTCAACGAAGACATTACGGATATAGCCTCCGCGGTCACGGTTGGACTTGAAGTAGATGGCGTTCTTCACGGTGCCTATCTGTATGTCGTGCATGAAGACGTTCTCCACGCCGCCAGACATCTCGCTGCCTATGCAGAGTCCGTTGCATTCAGAGTTGAAGAGGCAGTTGCGAATGACGATGTTCTTGGATGGTCTGCCCACGCGCCTACCGTCAGCATCACGACCGGACTTGATGGCTATGGCATCATCGCCAACAGTGAACACGCAGTTCTCTATGAGCACATTGCTCGTGGCATCAGGGTCGCAGCCGTCGTTGTTAGGGAAATGTGTGTCTATGTTCACGCCACGGACAATGACGTTGTCGCAGTAGATAGGATGAATGGTCCAGAAAGGAGAGTTCTTTATCGTTACATCCTCAAGCAAGATTCGAGAGCAGCCGACGAACTCAACGGCAGACGGACGCAGGATAGTGCCCTTGCCATACTGACGTTCAGAAACGGGAACAAGTCTTTCGCCCTGGTCGCGAAGTCGGTCGCGGTCAGTGGCTTCGTTAGGTCCCCATGAAGACATCTCAACACCTGCATTGGCATCTATTATGCCTTCGCCTGTAATTGCTATGTTTGTAGCATGATTGGCGTAGATCATAGCCGAATGACCATAAAGCTCTGTGCCTTCCCAACGGGTGAAGACGGTAGGAAGGAAGTCGTCAGCATTGCCGCTGAACTTAAGGACAGCACCCTTCTCAAGGTGGAGATTTACGTCGGACTTCAGGAAAAGAGAGCCGTTGAGGTGGTATTCGCCAGGCTTGACGATGACCGTTCCGCCGCCAGCAAGGGAGCAGGAATCGATGGCTTGCTGGAGAATCTCGCGAGCGGATGTTTTATCGATAATTCGATTGTTCGATTCTTCGGTAATACGATTGTTTGATTGCACGGTTATCGTGAAGGAAGGGAAGGAGGTTCTTGCTATGTTGGAAACGATGGAGGCTTCGGTTATGTTACCCGAAGCGGACGCGAGACTATGCCCAACGGCAGAACCGTTGGGAACAGTGACCACTTTGACTTGCACAGAGCCGGAAGGTTTTGACGCTGAATCGCGGCTCGGAAGGTTTAGCTCGGCGGCGCGAAGCGGAAAGCCAAATCCTCGCCCTACAAAACCTGAATCGCGGCTCGGAAATCCTCGCCCTACATCCTTAGCCTTTGAGCGGCGATGGGCTCCCCTCCTGTGGAGGGGCTGGGGGAGGTCGGAGTTAGAGGGAATCTCATAACAAAAGACCGCAGGGCGTACGCCTTTCCAGTTTCCCCAGCGGGTGTAGAAGTCATCACCGGCTTTAGTGAAGTGCAGACCGTCAAGGCTATAGAAGAACTCGAAGCGCTTCTCAGGGAAGTTCAGTTTCAGCCTTATATACATCGGATGAATAGGTCCGCCGTTTTGCGGAGCTATCTCTACGCCTTCGTGGTTCTTCTCTGCCTTGCTGCTCATGAGTGAGCGATGCTGCATCTCAATAGGCAGTTCGAAGAGTTTGGTTTCGGTAGTGTCCGTGGCAAGATAAAGGTAGCGCTTGCCGTTCTCCATCATTGCACCAAGCATGGTGTTGTATTTGCCCATGCAAGCCATACCAGAGCGCTGACCGTCCGCCATTTCCTCCAGACTCATGCAGATGGTGTATTCTGGATTATAACCAACGGCGCGGAGGGTGTAGGTGTTTCTCGCTTTCTTGAAAGATTCAGCAGGAAGGGCATGGAGAGTAAGCCAACCGGGATGCTCTTTGAAAGAGAAGGCAGAAGGGAGAGGGTTGTGGTTCCATTGCCAAAGGCCGGAAGAGAAGGATGCGGAGCCCAACGGAAAACCGTTGGGAACGATGGCTTTTTGACCAACGGCAGAACCGTTGGGAACAGTGGCATCTTGGGCAATGGCAGAACCGTTGGGAACGATGGCGGGTTTCGTCCAATGGCTTACAGGCTCCCCTACTCCATTGCCGTCATAATCAACGCCTATCACAGGCCAGCCGTCGCGCCAAGTCATTGGCTGAAGGTGAAGGACACGACCGAGGGCATCGGTTTCTTGGAAGTGATAGAACCACCATTCGCCGTTAGGAGTATCAACAATAGCACCTTGATGAGGACCGTTCACGTTGGTGCTTCCTTGCTCAAGTACACGCTTTGACTCGTATGGTCCGTAGATGTTCTTAGAGCGGAGGATAGTTTGCCAGCCACCTTTTACGCCGCCTTCTGGAATAGACATGAAGTACATGCCGTTCCACTTGTGAATCTTCGTGCCTTCAGCCACTGGTCCGCGATAAACCTCCACGCCATCATCAAGGAGCGTCTTGCCGTCAGCCGACATCTTGTGAAGGATTATCGGTCCTGCGCCATAAACGCTATGACCGAGATAAGCCTGACCATCTTCGTCCCAGAAAGGACAAGGGTCTTCCCAATTAGCAATATTCTTCACGCAATGCAATGGAGCCCAAGGACCTTCTGCCGACTTCGAGTGGGTCATGAAGAGTCCTTCGTGGCGAGTGCAGAAATAAACGTAGAACTCACCATCATGGTATCTGAGCGCAGGAGCCCAAGAGCCGCCGGCGTATCTGTCCATCGTGTCATATTCCTTAAACGGAAGACTGTCGTATATCTGCGTGACAAACTGCCAGTTCACCATGTCATAGCTCTTCCATATCTGCATACCCATGAAGTGGAAGTCGGAGCAGATCATGAAGTATTCATTGCCCACACGAATCACGTCCGGATCGGAAAAATCGGCATTAAGCACAGGATTCTTGTAGGTTCCATTGCCCTGGTCGCCCCACAAGCCCTCCACAGTTTCCTGAAAGGGGAAGTCGGCATTAGATGCCGACGAAACAGACAAAGAATACATCGAGGACAAAAGCAGTAAAAGGGAGAGTATGGCAGTTTTCATATTGTTTCTATTTTGGATTTTTTAATTTTGTTCCTTTTGATGTAGGGCGAGGATTTCATTTTATCTCACGTCTTTTCACGATATCAATCTCCCTGTATGCAAACATTGTTTCAGGGAAATTGAGCATGTATCTCGTGTAAGCCACCAACATATAGCGGCCTTCGTGAAGGGTTTTCTTTAGCGGCATGGCATTGGCGAAAATGCCGTCATCATTGCGCCGTATCATGGTTCGCTCAACTAGGGTGTCTGCCTTAACGTCATACAGTTCGACATAGACGTAGCGCGAACGGTTCTTCGGGTAGTGTTTGCTGGTGGAGGGAAGGTTGGTGGCAGCATCCACAAGATGCGCACGAAACCAGATAGTGTCGTTTGGCACATAGACATCCCTGTCCGTCTGGATATGGATACGCTCCTGAGCCATCAGCATGACTGGGCAGATGGCAAGCAGAAGCATAACGAAAAGCTTTCTCATCATAGCGTTGCCTCCTTTCTTACCGTAATGCCTTTATCGCTGATGCCTTCCAAAACGACCTTGTATCGCTTGCCTTCCACAGCATCGAACGACACGTTCGCCTTACCGTCTTCGCCTACTTTCACAGAAGGATTCCACAGTACCGTAGCACCATGACCATACGATTCCATGAAAGGACGCTCCGGCTGATAGCCTATCTGATGAACTTCCGCCATTGACAATGGTCTGCCGAAGTTTGGTCGCGTTTTTGTGTATATATAAACAGCACCTGCTTCATTGCCTTTTAACACCAGATTATTTAAAGATTCCTCAGGAGGATAATACTCTATCTGCTTGATGAACTCCGACTGAATGTTCCACAATTCATCCATCTCACCAATCTCAAGGGGGAAATCGTCAACGAAGATTGCAGGGATAACATTCTCCACTCTTGAGCTCCACCCTTCGTTTACAAACCGCCTCTGATATGGCACTTTAAGACCACTTCTCTGTTCCATCAGAAAGCCAAGTTTCATTATGAGATACTCCATCGTGTAGCCCTTCTTCAGCATCGGATCGTTCATGCCATAACCATATCCTGCCGTTATGCCAAACCTTATGGACTTTATCCTCTTATCGCCCTTAACCAGAACTTCCTGCAACTCGATCGTCATCTCGCTCTTATCCATCATTTGGACATATTCCTGCATACCCTCACTGGAAATAAAGCAAGTGTCCGGCTCATTCTTCTGGAATCTTTTCATGCTGACAATAGGGAAAAGAACGTCATCGACCTCCAGCTGTATCAGACCGTCAGAGCCACTCGGTCTTGTCGCTTGCAATATATACTCTGTGCCATCCACGAAGTCCATGCCTCGCAAGTGGAACCTCTGCTTGCCGTCCAAGTCGTAGGTGTCTCTGTAGCCCGTTTGCGGTACAAAGATATGCAGCTGTGGCTTCTTTACCTTGCCGAAAGTACCCTTTACCCTGCCCGATATAACCTGCTCCGTCTCATAACCGAAATACAGTTTCGGCGACGCCTTACGGATGCTGTCAATCTCCATCGGCGAGTAAGGCTTCAGAACATCAAGGATTGTCGTGCTATCCGTCAGAGCCACAGTATCGCACACAGACAAGGCATACGTCCCTTCCGGTATGCCTTCAAAGCATACGGAACGCTTGCCCTGCGCCATAATGCTTGGCGCGAAGCAAATAGCAATAAGCAGCATCATTGTACGGATAGTTCTCGTCATATATTTTTGCTTTTAGCAACTTATTCTTATCAATATTTACGAATTACGAACACTATTGCTTGTTGACAATGTCACATCCAATACCTGTCAATCTGTATTTCTGTTTCCTACTTGTAGGCTTGTCAGGGATTGTCATTGAGATTACCCCCATTTCTAGTAATTTATCAAGATACTTTCGTTTCTTCTGTTTATAAGAAACCTTATCTATACCTTCCAACATATCCTGCGCAGAAATATCCTCTTTGGCTCTTATCAGACATATAGCCAAGAACCCTAATTCGTTCATGGACATATCTTGGACATATCTTGGACACATCTTGGACATATTCATCTTAATCCGCTCTATCTCAGCACCTTCCATCTTATCTACATCTTGGACAAAATCCTTTCTTGCTGGTATGTCAATAAGGAAGTAAGAACGTGATTCATCTGTTTCTATTGTTGCCTTCGGTGAACCATTCTCCCGAAGTTTCTTTTGTATAGTAGGAATACCCGTGGCTCTACCTTCTGTAAGGTCTAACTCTTTAAGGAAGTCTCCTAATCTGCGATTGCGGTATCTGCGAGACCTAAGCATATTTGCCTCTTTCAGCGACTCCAAGCTAATTGAGCGGTCAGGACCAGAATAACTCAATATGCTTATTCTGTCTGGCTCTATGGTTATCTCTACAGGTTCACGTTCCCTGTAGTCCCTGTGGTATAGGGCATTGACAACAGCTTCTTCTAATGCTTGGAACGGATAGTTGAACACCTTTACTGAACGCTCATCATCTACAGGCTTTGTAATACGCTCCTTAATAATGTTAGTCCTAAAATAATCCAATGTGCTACGAATCATCATAGGCACAGGCCCTTTTATCGGAGCTATCTCAATGAAATTCTCCGGGTTGTTTTCTCTTCCTTCCGGAAAAACCACAATATCTACCTGCGTTGTAGGAAAGAACTTCTCAGGATGTTCCGAGAACATCATTGCGGCAACATTCTTGATTAGTCTTTTCTCCTTTGGACCATCATATAGTTGCATCTGATCCAATATGGTATCCATGCTCGTTGCAAAGTTTGCTTTCGCTAACCGACTATCAATCTTTGTCAGATAATCTTTCAGTAATAGAGGCGAGATGTCATCAATCTTGATATCTTCATTTCCACGGTCATCAAATGGAACTCTATTTGCCATGTCTCTTAACTGATCAAGAAATTCGCCCTTAGCTTCAATTGAGGATGTGCCATACCTGATATAGAAAACAGGCTTCTTAAGTTTTGCATTAACATCCATTGGTGCCGTATAAGGGCGATTGTGCCCCGAAGTTGCCCAAATAACAATTACGTATTTCCCATCAACCTCTTCAACCGACACTCTCGGCGCATACATAGGTTCTATCAGTTGGTTGTACTGAAGTATCTCCCTTTGGATTTTATCAAGCCTATCCTCTTGCACACCTTTCACAGGGCGTACAGCCATTCCATCCTTTTCCTCAACACCAACAACTATATAACCTCCTCCAAGATTATCAATATCATTGGCAAAAGCACAGATACTATGATAGATGGATGTGGGATTCCATCCTTCCTTAAATTCTATTCTATTAGATTCTACTCGCTGTTTATTGAGCAAATCTTCTATGTTGATTGGTAATGCCATGACTTTGGGGTATAATGATTATTTAGCCTAACTTACTTCGCATTTTAGCAATAGATCACGTTCTTCTTCAGACATAATTCCTAATGTAAAGCGTTTTCATTTTTATCAATATTACGTTGCAAAGTTACAAAGTTTTTCTTTGTTCCGCAATATTTTTACCCAACAATTTTTGTTAAACAAACCAAAATGCACCCTATAGTATGAGGTTTTCTTCATGTTACGCTGCAAAGTTACATCTTTTTCTCCATTCTGCAAATTATTATTGTTGTTTTGATAGAAACTTGCGAGAAAATTTGGCTGATACAAATTATATTCTTAACTTTGCAGCAAACTTTTCGATGAAACCGAAAACAAAGGCACGATATAACAGTGAGTGCTGTCTATCTCAGTCGATTGGAAGATTACTCGAAAAGGATTTGGATATTTGAAAAAAAGTGATTAGCTTTGCAGTACCA
>JAZRYU010000018.1:0-11362 GCA_045600885.1 Prevotella sp. | reverse complement strand
ACGGCATGGTCAACGCGACCTGCCGTGCCCCGATCCTCACTAATATAAGACGAAAAATAAGATAAAATGAAAAATTAACAAAAATGCCTGTGCCGGATGGCTTTAGCTTTTACGCTGCAGGCGGAAATTAGTACAACATAAAATTATCAAAAAATATTTATTGATTATTTGGGGGCAAATAATATATAGTTCCCTAAATTTAATCAAGAATTAGTGGATTTGTGATTTTTATCCGCTTGGTTTCTCTAATTCTCTTGAATTCAAAAAGAATTATAAGAACATAGCAAAACCTTCACAAATTCACTAATTCTTGATAATAATAAATTAATGGTGTCCGGTAAACGTATGTAACATATTGAATAACATGTATTTTAAGTAGGTTAAGCCCTATGACTTGATATTATAACAGAAAACAGGGCTTTAATGTTTACTTTATCGCTACTTTGGGAGCCCTTGGAAAACTCCTGACGGAGAAAACCCCTTAACGGAGAAAACAAAAACAAACAAAACTCACCGCGGAATTGTTTTCAAAAGTTTCCGTTTTCTGCGTTTGGCAGTTTCCTGGGAGCTTGCGTCCGTTTTCCTGCGCCCCTTATCAGCGACAATGAGAAAAATCCGGTGCGTTTTCTGTTAATATTTTTATCGGACAGTAATAAAAAAATAAACCTCCTGCAACGTGATGATTGCAGGAGGTTTATTAATAACATCCCGAAGGGGTGGGGGATGTGATTAGTCAATGAGTGTAACAGCGCGAACACGAGAGAGTGTCTCTGGAGTCATCTGCAAGTAGCTTGCGATGTAAACGAGAGGAGCGCGGAGAGATACCTGTGGATGCATCTTGAAGAAACGCTTGTAGCGATCCTGAGCTGTCTCGAAGCGAACGAGGTCAGCATGCACCTGTGAGTTGATGAGTGAACGCTCAAGAATCTTGCGATAGAGAATCTGGATGTTCTGGTTGTGCATAGCCACCATCTCAAGCTGCTTCTTAGGGATAGCGAAGAGAATGCTCTGCTCCAAAGACTCAATCTGAAGGCGAGTAGGTTCCTCCTTGAAAAGGCTTTCAATGCAATAAACCATTCCGCCCTCTACGCCAAGGTGCTCTGTAACCTCCTTGCCGTTCTTTACATAGAACTGACGGATAAGACCTTTGTGGATGTAATAGAAGTTTTCGCAGATTTCACCCTCACCGAGAATGAGCTGATTCTTCTTGAACTTCATCGGAATGAGAAGACTCTCGAGCTCGTCGAGATCCTCATGAGACATTGTAGAGTAGAGGCGTGCAAGTTCGCGAGCTACATCGCGACTGAGCTTCTGAAGATCTCTCATTGTCTTCGTCTTCTTGTTAGGTTCTGGTGTCAACATAATGTTTGTGAATTATAAATATTGTTTTTTTTTATTAATCCAACTTGAGTACGGCGAGGAAAGCCTTCTGTGGCACTTCCACATTGCCTATCTGCTTCATGCGCTTCTTTCCCTTCTTTTGCTTTTCAAGGAGTTTGCGCTTTCGGCTGACGTCACCACCGTAACATTTCGCCGTAACGTCCTTACGCACGCACTTGATCGTCTCGCGGGCAATGATCTTTGCGCCCACAGCGGCCTGAATGGCTATGTCGAACTGCTGGCGCGGAATGAGTTCCTTTAGCTTCTCGCACATACGACGGCCGAATGTCTCTGCGTTGTCGCGGTGGGTGAGAGTGCTGAGGGCGTCAACCTGTTCGCCGTTGAGCAGGATGTCCAGCTTGGCAAGGTTTGAAGGGCGGTAGCAGTCGATGTGATAGTCGAAGGAAGCATAGCCCTTAGAGATGCTCTTGAGCTTATCGTAGAAGTCGATGACGATTTCTCCGAGCGGTATCATGAAATGCAGCTCTACGCGATTTCCGCTGATGTATTCCTGCTTGAGGAGTTCGCCTCGCTTGTCAAGGCAGAGCTTCATGATAGGTCCGATGAAGGTGGTGAGCGTGATGATGGATGCCTTGATGTACGGCTCCTCGATGTGGTCTATCATCGTAAGGTCAGGCAGTCCGGAAGGGTTGTGAACCTCCTTGCTTCCGCCCTGCTTGTCGTAAACCATGTAAGACACGTTAGGCACGGTGGTTATGACGTCCATGTTGAACTCGCGGTCAAGGCGTTCCTGAACGATCTCCATGTGCAGCAGACCGAGGAATCCGCAGCGGAAACCGAAGCCGAGAGCCACGGAGCTTTCAGGCATGAAGGTGAGCGAAGCGTCGTTCAGCTGAAGCTTTTCGAGCGAAGAGCGGAGGTTCTCGTAGTCGGTAGGATCTATAGGATAGACACCGGCGAAGACCATGGACTTCACTTCCTGGAAACCTTCGATGGCAGATTCGCATGGACGTGCGATATGAGTGATGGTGTCGCCCACCTTGACCTCCTTTGAATCCTTGATGCCGCTGATGATGTAGCCCACGTCGCCTGTAGAAAGCTGCTGCTTAGGCACCATGTCCATCTTTAGGATACCGATCTCGTCGGCAGAATATTCCATTCCTGTGGCGAAGAGCTTCACCTTGTCTCCCTTGCGTATGCATCCGTTCTCCACCTTGAAATAAGCAATGATTCCGCGGAAGGAGTTGAATACAGAGTCGAAGATGAGAGCCTGCAGCGGAGCCTCTGAGTCGCCTGTAGGAGCAGGAACGCGCTCCACGATGGCTTTGAGGATTTCCTCTACGCCTTCTCCCGTACGGCCGGAAGCGCGGATTATTTCCGAACGGTCGCAGCCGAGGAGTTCTATTATTTCGTCTTCCACCTCGTCCGGCATTGCCGACGGCATATCGATCTTGTTTATGACGGGAATGATTTCTAGGTCATGGTCGATAGCCATGTAGAGGTTTGATATTGTCTGAGCTTGGACACCTTGCGACGCATCTACGATGAGCAGTGCTCCTTCGCAAGCGGCTATAGAGCGCGACACTTCGTAGGAGAAGTCAACGTGTCCGGGAGTATCTATGAGGTTCAGTACGTAGTCCTCACCGCCGTGAGAGTACTGCATTTGTATAGCATGACTTTTAATAGTGATGCCCCTCTCTTTCTCCAAGTCCATATCGTCAAGCATCTGACCTTCGGTAATCTGTATGGTGCCTGTTTTCTCAAGAAGACGGTCGGCAATGGTTGACTTTCCGTGGTCAATATGTGCGATAATACAGAAATTTCTAATGTGATCCATCTGGCTTATAAAGAGTTGTATTCTTGATTTTTGTTATGCAAAGTTACAACTTTTTCTTTTATCTGCAACAAAAAAGGCAAAAAAAATAAACAAAAGTCAAATATTTCCTGAAAAAAGCCTTGATTTTTGCCAAATATGCATATAATTTATATCAATAAACACGTGTTTTGCATGTTTTTTTGAAAAATAGATTGCACATTGCATAAGTTAACAAATTGTGCTTTGAAACGAAAAACGGGTGCTTATTCTTCGCTGTAATTGCATTTTTTTATAATTTTGCACTCTGAAAACTGTGTTCAGGCCGATGAGCCTTTACACATTATTAATATATAACAGATGGCAAGATCAAAGAAACCGCTTCCTCTTCTGGAAGGAATAGAGATAACAGACTATGCTGCCGAGGGAAAATCCCTGGCTCGCATAATGTATGGAAACAGTAATGTAGATGAGAACGGCGTTCAGCATCCGTTGGTTCTGTTCGTTCCATGGACTGTGCCTGGCGACATCGTTGATGTGCAGATTCGCCGCAAGAAGAACTCTTTCCTTGAAGGAGAGGCTGTGCGTTTCGTGAAGTACAGCGAGCGCAGAAGAGAGCCACGCTGCCAGCATTTCGGCATCTGTGGCGGATGTAAATGGCAGATGATTCCTTACGAGGAGCAGCTGCGCATGAAGCATAAGCAGGTTTCAGACCAGCTACACCGTATAGGAAAGATAGAACTACCTGAGATACAGCCTGTTCTCGGCAGCGTGAAGGAGTTTGAATACAGAAACAAGGTGGAGTTCAGCTGCTCAAACAAGAGATGGCTGACACTTGACGAGGTGAAGTCAGGCGTTAGATATGACAATATGAACGCCGTTGGTTTCCACATCACAGGAGCTTTCGACAAGATTTATCCGATAGAGAAATGCCACCTGATGGACGACCTTCAGAACCGCCTTCGCAACTTTATCCGTGACTATGCAAACAGCCATGATTTCGCTTTCTTCGATGTTCGTGGTCAGCAGGGATTGCTCCGCGACATGATGATACGCAATTCCAACTCAGGCGAGTGGATGCTCCTCGTGCAGTTCAAGCTGGATCATGAAGGCAACTATGAGGCAGACCATGAGAAGGCTATGGGAATGATGGAAGCCATCCATCAGCATTTCCCGGAGATCACTTCGCTGCTCTGGGTGGACAACCAGAAATGTAACGACACCTTCGGCGACCTTCCTGTGAATGTCTATTTCGGAAACGATCACATCTTCGAACTCATGGAAGAACTGCGCTTCAAGGTGGGACCGAAGAGTTTCTATCAGACAAATACGGAACAGGCTCTCGAACTGTATAAAGTGGCAAGAGAATTTGCCGAACTGACCGGCGACGAACTGGTCTATGACCTCTACACAGGCACGGGCACGATAGCAAATTTCGTGGCAGGAAAGTCAAAGCATGTCATCGGCATAGAGTATGTGCCAGAGGCTATAGAAGACGCAAAGATCAACTCAGAGATAAACAACGTTTGCAACACCGAGTTCTACGCAGGCGACATGAAGGACATCCTTACAGCGGAGTTCGTCAGTGAGCATGGGCAGCCAGACGTGATCATCACCGATCCTCCACGAGCAGGAATGCATCAGGATGTGATAAACGTAATCCTCGGCGCAAAGCCAAAACGCATAGTCTATGTGAGCTGTAATCCTGCCACTCAGGCTCGCGACCTACAGCTTCTGGACTGCGACTATAAGGTGACAAAGGTGCAGCCGGTGGATATGTTCCCACATACTCCACACGTTGAAAATGTAGTACAGTTAGTAAGACGCGATGATTAAGTTTCTTAAGACCTTCACTCTGCCTGTCTCCATAGCCTTCGGCACGTTGGTTTATCTGCTTTTCTACTACGTTCCGTTCCTTGATGAAGCCGGCGATGTGCTCTATCCGATAATAAAAGACCTGCTGCCATGGGCTATGTCGGTCATCCTCTTCGTCACCTTCCTGAAGTTGAACTATCATGAGGTGGGCGTGAGGAAATGGCACGTGGCAATACTCCTGGCGCAGCTGCTGATGTCAGTGGCTTGCGTGGTGTGGATAAACGCTCTCGGACTGGAGAACGAGATGAAGATTCTCGTTGAGGGAATGCTTATCTGCATTATCTGTCCGTCAGCCATTGCCGCTTCCGTCGTTGCCGCGAAGCTTGGCGGAAACCTCACCGAGATGACCACCTACACCGTGCTGAGCAATATCATGGCGGTCTTCTCCATGCCGCTGCTCTTTCCTATGGTGGAGAAATCAGCCGATATGACCTTCCTTTCGGCTGCGCTCGTCATCCTGAACAAGACGATAAAGATTCTGCTCCTTCCGCTCCTTCTTGCAGCCATCGTGAAGAAGTTCATGCCTAAGGTCTATCAGTTCATCACGGGAATCAACGACCTCAACTTCTATCTCTGGGCATTCATGCTTGCCGTGGTTACGGGAGTTACGGTGCAGAACATCTATCACACAGACATATCGAAGATCTTCCTCTTCTGGATAGCCCTCTCGGCAGCCGTTGTCACGATTGTACAGTTCGTGATCGGAAAGTGGCTTGGCGGAATGTTCGGCAGCAGGATAGACGGCGGACAGGGACTCGGACAGAAGAATACCACCTTTGCTATCTGGTGTGCCTTCACCTACCTGAATCCAGTTTCGTCGCTCGCTCCGGGCTGTTATATCCTGTGGCAGAACATCTTCAATTCATGGCAACTTTGGAGAAACGAACAGAAGGCAAAGTTTAAGATTTGGTAGATTTTTCCACTCTGTCAAAGCCTATTTAGGCAATAAATAGCAATAAAAGTGCTGATTTCTTGAAATAAATTTGCTATTTATGAAGCATTTGTGTAACTTTGCACGCGATTTGTGGCTGTTCCAGTACTCAGGAAGAGCCAAAACAGAATAACGGAAAATAAAACGAATAAAAATAAAATGGCAAAACAAAATCAAACTCAGACACCTGACGAGATGCAGGTAATGCTCAACAAGAGCGAAGCTTTCATTACAAAGTACAAGAAGCAGATGATTGCTGCTGTAGTGGCTATCGTTGTCGTTGCTGGCGGCTGGTTCTTCTACAACAACTACAGCAAGAGTGCTCAGGAAGAGGCAAGCGATGCAATATTCTCTGCTCAGGAGTATTTCGCTAACCAGAAGTACGAAGAGGCTCTCAATGGTGACAAGAAGTCTTGCAAGGGCTTCAAGTATGTTGCAGAAAACTATTCTTCTACTAAGGCAGGTAACCTCGCTAAGCTTTACGCTGGTCTTTGCGCTGCTAACCTTGAGAAGTGGCAGGATGCCGTAAACTATCTTGAGGACTATTCTTCTAAGGGCGACGCTATCATCTCTCCAGCTGCTCTCTTCGCTCTCGGTAACGCTTACGCTAACACAAAGAACCCTGAAAAGGCTGTTGAGACAATGAAGTCTGCTGCTGCTAAGGCTGACGCTGAGGCAAACGAAGGCGTAAGCAACAGCTTCTCTCCAACATACCTTCTCAGCGCTGCTGAAATCCTCGTTGCTCAGGGCAAGAACGATGAGGCTCTCGCAATCTATCAGGACATCAAGAAGAAGTATGTTAACAGCATGGCTTATCAGGAGATTGATAAGTACATCGAGCGAGCAACTGCTTCAAAGAAATAAAACATTATTTTTCAATATAAGGCGGCTCTGAAGAAGGGTCGCCTTTTAAAATCCTTGTTATGGCTACAGAACTTCGAACATTAGAAGAAGCCCAGCAAGTACCAGACGCCTCGAATATGTGCTTTGGTATTGTTGTGGCAGAGTGGAACCCAGAAATCACGGACGCGCTTCTTGAGGGATGCGTAAGCACACTGAAGAAATACGGCGCTGATCCAGACAACATTCATGTAAAGACAGTACCAGGCAGTTTTGAACTCGTTTATGGAGCACGTCAGCTCACGAAGAACGACTTCTACGACGCTGTGATCGTTCTCGGCAGTGTTATCCGTGGCGAAACACCTCACTTTGACTATATCTGCGAGGGCGTCACATACGGCATTTCCCGACTCAATGCCACTCAGGACATTCCTGTCATCTACGGACTCCTTACAACCGAGGATTTCCAGCAGGCTAAGGAGCGTGCCGGCGGTAAGCTTGGAAACAAGGGCTCGGAATGCGCTATCGTAGCAATCAAAATGGCTAAGTTCTAATTCATTTATGCAGGTAATAAAACTTATTGTTCTCACTGGCGGTCCTTGTGCGGGAAAGTCAACGGCTATGAGCTGGATACAGAATGCTTTCTCTGAAAGAGGATATAAAGTGCTCTTTGTTCCGGAAACAGCCACTGAGCTGATCAATGGAGGTGTTGCTCCTTGGACATGCGGCACAAACGCAGACTACCAGTGTCTTCAGTTTCATCTGCAAGAGGTGAAGGAAGACATCTTCATCAAGGCGGCAAAGACAATGAAGGATCAGAAAATCCTTATTGTGTGCGACCGAGGAATGATGGACAATAAAGTCTATATGAATGATGAGGAATACGCAGACGTAGTAAAGCGTATTAACCTTGACGAGGAAAAGCAGCGCAACAAGTATGATGCTGTCTTCCATCTCGTAACGGCAGCTAAAGGCGAGGCTGAAATCTATCTTAACAATAAGGAAGGCAATGCTGCCCGCATAGAAACTGTGGAGCAGGCATGTGCATTGGACGACAAGCTTATCGCTGCCTGGACAGGTCATCCGCATTTGAGGGTTATTGATAACTCCTCAAACTTTGAGAACAAGATGAAGCGTCTTGTGTCAGAGATAGCCACTTTCCTTGGAGAACCAGCTCCTTATGAAGAGGAGCGTAGGTTCCTTATAGAATATCCTGCAATAGAAGACCTGAAGAACCGACCTGATTGTCAGAAGATTGAGATTATTCAGTCTTTCTACAATAACATGAAGGGAGACGAAATAAGAGTTCGTCAGCTTCAGGATAATGACAGTACGGTGTTCTATAAGATGGTCAGGAAAAGCGTAGATACTACCACAAGAATCGTAACTGAGAAGCGCCTGACAGAAAGGGAATATGCTGATATGCTTGAAGAAGCTGACTCTTCCGTTCATCAGCTTCATACGACGCGCTATTGCCTGACCCACGAGAATCAGTATTTCGAGATAGATGTCTATCCGTTCTGGAAAGACAAGGCAATCGTGAAGATTGAACTTCCGAAGAAGGATGAAGAAGTGAGGATGCCTGTTTTCCTAAAGGTAATCAAAGAGGTTACGCACTGTTCAGAATACAATAATTTTTCGCTTGCGAAGAATTATGCGAATTAATAATAACACTATGAAATTCATTTCTTGGAATGTAAACGGCATCAGGGCTTGCGTGGGCAAAGGATTTGCAGACGCTTTCGCAAGCCTTGACGCCGATTTTTTTTGCCTTCAGGAGACCAAGATGCAGGCTGGTCAACTTGATCTTGAGTTTGAAGGCTATGAGTCATACTGGAACTACGCCGAGAAGAAAGGCTATTCCGGCACAGCTATTTTTACGAAGCATCATCCGCTAAGTGTCACCTACGGACTTGGCATAGAAGAGCATGACCATGAAGGACGAGTCATCACGCTGGAGTATGAGAATTTCTATCTCATAACCGTCTATGTGCCAAACTCTCAGGACGAGCTTCAGCGATTGGACTACCGAATGACGTGGGAAGATGCTTTCCGCAATTATATCTGCGAGCTCGACAAGAAGAAACCTGTTATCTTCTGTGGCGACCTTAATGTGGCGCACAAGGAGATTGACCTGAAGAACCCTAAGACAAACCGCCGCAGCGCAGGTTTTACTGACGAGGAGCGCGAAAAGTTCACCGTCCTTCTTCAGGCAGGATTCACCGACACCTTCCGTTTCTTCTATCCTGATCAGGAGCAGATTTACTCTTGGTGGTCATACCGTTTCAAGAGCCGCGAAAGAAATACAGGTTGGCGTATAGACTATTTCGTAACATCCGAAAGACTGAACGATAAACTCCAGGGCGCAAAGATTCATACCGACATCTTCGGCTCAGACCATTGCCCAGTGGAGGTGGAAATTGAAATTTGAAGTAAAAAAAGGAAATTTCGATAATTCGGACAATCGAAGAATCGATAATTTGAAAAGTCGAAAATGTAAATCATACATCATACATCATAAATCATACATCCCATGTTGCTAGACAATCAGAAAGAACTCTTCCCCGTATGCGACGAAGAGGGTAGGGTGATAGGAAAAATAACTCGCGGTGAAGCACATTGCGGAACGAAGATACTCCATCCCGTAGTCCATCTCCATGTGTTCAACTCCAAGGGAGAACTCTTCCTGCAGCGTCGCCCGGAGTGGAAGGATATCCAGCCGGGAAAATGGGATACAGCCTGCGGTGGTCATGTGGACTACGGCGAAACCGTAGAGGAAGCATTGAAGCGCGAGGTGAGAGAGGAACTTGGCATGACAGACTATGAACCAAGATTCCTTACACGCTACGTCTTCGAGGGACCTCGTGAAAGAGAACTCGTCAATGTCTTTACCACCATCTATGATGGCGAAGTCCGTCCGAGCGAAGAGCTTGACGGCGGAAAATTCTTCTCTCAGCAGGAGATTCTCGATAATCTCGATGCCGGGCTCTTCACGCCAAATTTCGTTGATGAATACGAGAAACATATTAAAATGTGTCAAAAAACATATTAATTTGATACTTTTTGTCCGGCAAATCAAATTTATTCATTAAATTTGCAGAAAATTTCTAACTCAACCAACCTAACAAATTCAATACAATGAGTCAATATCTTCTTGGTTTTGATGTCGGCACATCTTCAGTAAAGGCCTCACTCGTTGACGTAGAGACAGGTCAGATGGCTGCCACAGCTTTTTATCCAGAAAAAGAAGCAACAATTATCGCAGTTCAACCAGGCTTTGCTGAGCAGGAACCACACACATGGTGGGAGTATGCTAAGCAGTCGGTAAAGAAAATAATGTCTGATGCCAACGTTACTGGCGAAGACATCAAGGCAATCGGTATCTCTTATCAGATGCACGGACTTGTTTGCATAGACAAAGACAAGAACGTGCTCCGTCCTTCTATCATCTGGTGCGACTCTCGTGCTGTGCCTTATGGCGAGAAGGCGTTCAACGAACTCGGTGCTGAGCAGTGCCTCTCACACCTCCTCAACTCTCCTGGTAACTTCACCGCAGCCAAGCTTGCGTGGGTAAAGGCAAATGAACCTGACGTGTTTGCAGAGGTTGACAAGTTCATGCTCCCTGGTGACTACCTCGCAATGATGCTTTCTGGTGAAGTTAACACTACTATCTCCGGTCTTTCAGAAGGTATGTTCTGGGACTTCAAGGAGAAGACTCCTGCTAAGTTCCTCATGGAATACTACGGCTTCGACGAGAGCATGGTGCCAACAATCGTGCCAACATTCTCTGAGCAGTGCTACGTTAGCGCAGAGGCAGCTGCAGAACTCGGTCTTAAGGAAGGTACTCCAATCTCTTATCGTGCTGGTGACCAGCCAAACAACGCTCTCTCACTCAACGTGTTCAACCCAGGCGAAATCGCAGCTACTGCTGGTACTTCTGGTGTTGTCTATGGTGTGCTCGGCGAGGTCAACTATGACAAGAAGTCACGCGTAAACACATTCGCTCACGTCAACTATACAAAGGAACTTGAGCGTCTTGGCGTACTCCTCTGCATCAACGGTACAGGTATCCTTAACGCTTGGATCCGTCGCAACGTAGCTCCAGAAGGCATTTCTTATCCAGAGATGAACGACATGATGGCTAACGTGGCTATCGGTTCTGAGGGCGTAAGCATCATCCCATTCGGAAACGGTGCTGAGCGTGTTCTTGAGAACAAGGAGATCGGCTGCCAGATTCACGGCATTAACTTCAACAAGCACTCTAAGGCTCACATCATGCGTGCTGCTCAGGAAGGTATCGTGTTCTCATTCTGCTATGGTATGGAAATCATGCAGCAGATGGGTATGGACATCTCTAAGATTCACGCTGGTAAGGCAAACATGTTCCTCTCAGACATCTTCCGCAACACTCTTGCTTCTGTTTCTGGTGCTACAATCGAGCTTATGGAAACAGACGGATCTGTAGGTGCTGCTAAGGGTGCTGGTATCGGCGCAGGAATCTACAAGGACAACAACGAAGCCTTTGCTACACTCAAGAAGCTCGGCACTATCGAACCAGATAC